>DASPJH010000390.1:0-9202 GCA_035628715.1 Bacteroidia bacterium | reverse complement strand
AACCAATGTACAAGTGGGTAATATCGGTAATTCGCAGCCGTTTTCTATTTTAAATCCCACACTGGGCATTAATTACCTTATATGTATAGAGGGTATTTTCCCTGTGCGCAATTAACTCATCGGTTTTATTTTATCAAATTTAATAAATCAAACAATGGAAGGATATATAGGCGAAATCAGGCTATTTGCACCGAATTTTGCACCCAAATACTGGGCTACCTGTGATGGTCAGACATTAGCAATAAACACTAACCAGGCACTTTTTGCAATACTTGGTACTACTTATGGCGGAGACGGGATAACAACATTCAGGCTCCCCGATTTAAGAGGTCGTACCGCAATTCAGCCCGGCCAAAGCGAGGGCACCAGCTACTACGTGTTAGGCCAGGTAAGTGGCGCGGCTGCCGTATCATTGGTTTCAGCCAATTTGCCCCTGCACACGCATGCCCCAACAGGGGTGCCCACCATTACTATTACTCCTCAATGTAATACAGGCGAAGCTAACAATAATGAGCCTGAGGGCAAATACCCAGCTGCACCGCCTGCAGGAAAAGGCTTATACAGTGCTGGCCCTCCTGATAGTACTATGCATTCTGTTACAGCCGGCGCGGGCTCCACCTTGGCCGCTGCCGTTAATGGAGGCTCTCAGCCAATTCCGTTGACCCCGCCTTATACAGTGCTGAATTATATTATTTGCCTTCAAGGTCTTTTCCCAAGCCGCGATTAAAGAAGGAATTTTTAAATTATTTATTCACTTAATTAAAGAAAAACACTATGGATCCCGTTTTAGGAGAAATAAGAGCATTTGCTGGCACTTTTGCACCCAGGGGCTGGCATTTTTGCGATGGAAGCTCATTGCCAATAAGCCAGTATGATACAATGTATGCCCTTTTAGGCACTACCTATGGTGGTGACGGGGTGCAAACCTTTAACCTGCCCGATTTGCGTGGCAGAAGAGCTATACACGCTGGTCAGGGCCCAGGCTTGCCTATGCATACGCTGGGCGAAATGGCCGGAGTTGAAGGTCGTACTATTACACCTGCGCAAATGCCTGCGCACACACACGTGGTTAGTGCCGATGTGAGCCTTACCACTACATGGCAGTGCGTAAATGCTGATGCAACACCTGATTTAGGTCCGCAAGGCGCCTTTTACGCAATAGCATCAGAAGCGGATTATGCTACCGAAACAGATAGCAATTTTGGCCCGCCTTTAATTAACACTAATTTTAGCAGCATGCGCCTTGCCGGAGTAGGGGGCTCACAACCTATTGATATACGAACACCTTTCATGGCGATTAACTATATCATCTGTATGGAGGGTATTTTTCCTACGAGGAACTAATAACACATAAGTTACTTGTTTATACAGCCTGAACTGATAATACTTTCAGTTTAGGCTGTTTTTATTTATTATTGGCAGTATAATTTATGGATATTAAAGTAGGTATATTGGTTCCCCGTTCGTATACAGTTCCTCTTATAACACAGCAAATTGCAAGAGGCATAAAGCTAGGGTTTGAAGTTGAAGAAGTTTCAGCACAATTTTTTATTGAAGATATTGGTAAAGCGGTTGATCCTGACTTGGTAATGGCCAAAACCAACAATCTGCTGCTGAATGAAGTAGATCTGATTTTTGCCATGCCCGGTACCAAAGTGGATATACCGTTGGTGAACCTGTGCGATGCTTCTAAAAAACCGTTGATAATTATAGAGGCTGGGGCGGCCATAACCCGTAATGATGAAATGCCTTTTTCGCCTTATGTGTTTACCAACTCATACAATATGTGGCACAATTGCATACTGCTTGGGCAATATACCGGCAAATTTATAGGGGAAAAGGTACTTTCAACCGGCGCTTTTTTTGAAGCGGGCTATTCTTTTTTACCGGCCTTTGAATATGGCCTGCATAAGGCAGGAGGAATAATTGTAGGATCGCATTTGTGCAAAGATTTTAAACCTGAGGATTTCACCGTACAATTGGCTGATATTATAGAATCTGTACAGCCCAATGTGCTGGTGGCTTTTTATAATGGAAAAGATGCTGATGATTTTTATAATTATGCAGTGAAAACTGGTGTTACAAAAAATCTTCCGGTTGTAACCACTTCACTTACTGCTGCAGCTTTTGGGGGCGAAAAATACCCGCTTACCAGCATTTGGATTTGGGACGGAGCCAACACTAACGCGGGCAATAAAAAGTTTGTAAATGCCTATACTGCCAAACACCGGGCCATGCCCGATGAATATTCCGCTATTTCCTATGAGAGTGCGCTTGCATCAGCAGCAGCAATAAAAAAAGTCAAAGAAAATTACTTTGACGCAGATGAATTTTGCCGCCTGCTGAAGGAAACAACTGTTTATGGCCCCCGGGGTGAATTTAGTTTTAACCCCGAAACTATGAGGAATTATGCTTTTGGTACAGCAATAATTTCTAACGGACAAACTGTAAATGTGCAGTTTACAAGCGAAGATATTGAAGCTGCTAAACAGCATTTCAGCCAGTGGCCGCATTCCGGCTGGTATAATCCTTATCCCTGTGCGTAAATATGAAAATAGGGCTTTTATTTAACAGTTCGATGGCATTGCCGGCTGTTCAGTTTTTATTAAGCAGCGGGCTTCCTGTTGAACTGGCAATTACTGATGTGGATAACCAGGATACTCCGGAAATCAGGCACTTTCTTACTTCGGCCGGTAAGCAGTATACTGCTGTTTCAAAATCAGCGCTTGCAGTAGGCTTAAAGCGCTGGATAGAACGCTATAAGCTGGATGTAGTGCTGGTGATTACTTTTCCGTGGAAAATACCGGCATATACGCTCACGCTGCCAAGACTGGGTTTTTTTAATTTTCATTATGCCCTGCTGCCCGGGTATAGGGGCGCGCAGCCCATTTTTTGGCAAATAAGAAATGGGGAAAAGTATGGCGGACTTACCATACATAAAATGGATGGAGGCTGGGATACAGGGCCGGTTGCACAGCAAGTAAACATTGAGCTTCGTCCAGGTGAAACTTACGGCCTCCATTATTCCCGCATAAGCTGGCAAACCTTGCCTGCCGTGCAGGAGTTTGTAAGCAAGGTATTAAAATATGGCGACTCAATACAATTGACTCCCCAGGATAATACTGCTGCCAACTATCATCCACGCCCGCAATTAACAGATGTAACTATCAACTGGCAGCAAATGAATGCCATAGAAATACAGCGCCTGGTAAATGCCTGTAACCCCTGGAACAAGGGAGCGGTTACTTATTATAATCAAATTGCGTTTAAAATTGTACAGGTTTCGATTAAAGAACATAAGTATGTTAATAACCAAAATTTAAAACCGGGTACAGTAATTAATTGTTTGAAAAAAAAGACAATTGACATTATGACTGTTGATAATGATATTTTAACTATTGAAATTATAAATACCGATTGGGGATTTACTGATGCCTCTGTGCTGATTGCCCAAGGTATCGTAGAGGGGGCAGTCTTAGGCTTATAAATCCTAAGGGTATAATCATAATTTTTCTTTTTATACCCTTAAACCGAGTTTTCTATCGCTTTTGTATGCAATAATACTCGTTTGTATACAACTTCTGTTAATAATATACCGTTATATGTATAATAAAAAACACAACTAACATTGTAATTGTTAATAGTGATGATTTAATTATTAAAAGCATATTACAAAACTGAAGTTACCGGATCTTCAGCTTTCGGGGCTGAGGTAATCCGGAAGTTCATTGCCTCATCTAAATAGCACGTGAACCATTTTCAATCAATTATTTATGATTAATTAAGTGCCAAATGCTTAATTTTTTGCAGTACTGTATAAATTAGTAGTCGTTTCAGGTGGAGTTTCACATATTGTATGTTAATAACATGCTGTTATTTTTTAAAAATGGATAGTAAAAGAGACAATTGACAGTTGCGGCGTTGATAATAATATTTATTAAATAGATTATAGATAATATTCATAACTAATTTTACCGCACTTTTAATGAGCGCTTTTACATTAATTAATGTGTCCTATTAATACTAGAAATCTATAAACTTATGAATATTAAACTACAACAAAGTTTTAAACCATTATTATTAATTGTTGCTTTTCTATTAATGGCAATGTTATCAGTTAAAAGGTCCAGGGCTCAATCAGCACTGGGAGCGGGCACTGTGGCATTTACAGCCTACAACTGCGGCAACAACGGTGCAGACACTTTTGGGATTATACTGCTTGTTGACATTACCTCATGTACTGAGATTATTTTTACCGATGGATGTTATACAGATGCCAACGGGTATTTTTTATTTCCCGCAGCAGCTACCAGCGACTGGGCGTTTCGGTGGGTATCAGGCTCTGCCATGACTGCCGGCACACAAATTAAATTCTGGACCAGTACAGTAAACTGTTCAGGCAATTGTGGTGCTAATGCTTCTACAGGCACTATCACATGGGGCAGGGGGTTGTCTTTGCCATCTTCGGGTGACCAGATATTTGCCTGCCAGGGTGGTACTATTGATACCTTAGCTGCTACTCGCAAATATACCCCTGCAAGGGTGTTGTCCGGTATACATACGAATTTAAAAAGCTCTTCTACTATTGCTAACTGGGATGTTGGCGCTACCGGTACAATTGAATCTGAGTTGCCTGACTCATTAGTTACTTATGGAAATGCTATATGGCATAAATACATCGGCGTTGGTTTAGGTGGAGAGGTAGATAACTTACGGTACAAGTGTACTTCTACCACAGGCACGGCAGCTGCGATGTTGGCGGCTATAATGGATACCACCAATTGGTATTATCTTGATGGTTTATCCACTTCTTTTTCTCCCGCATTATGCTCAGATGCGGTGACAGAATGGAATGGCACAAACTGGTCATGGACAGGCACTGCTATGACGAATGTTGAGCCAGAACAAGGCATCAAGGCTGCTTATATTGGAAGCAGCACAACACCCGGCAGTTTTACCACATCGAATTTATTTATAAAAAGTGGTTTTGACCTTACCCTCGGCAGCGGAGTTACTGCCACTATATATGGCGATTTTAACAACAGCGGAAACGGCACGAGCGGCGTAGGTACATTACGATTTGCAAAAACAGGAACGCAAACCATTTCAGGCACGGCATTTTCACATGCGGGCGTGGTGGACGTGGCAACAGGTGCTACATTAGCAACCGGTGGTTTGCTTACGCTTGAAAACGGCGCCAGCCTTATGCACGGCACAGGTACGCCCAATGGTGGTGGTTCGGTGTCAGGTAGCGTTACCATACAAAAAACCATAGGCAGCAATACTTCAGGCTGGAGGATGTTCTCACTGCCGGTAGATATGCTGGTGGATAACTTTGAAGACGGACTTAATACCCGTTGCAGCAATTCAACTCCTGCTGACCGGTGGAATGTTTATTACTATGATCCGACCGCTGGCCCGGCTGCCCCAGTAATAGGTAATTATGCTCTTGGCTGGACAGTTGCCAACAATACCACCGATGATGAAAACAAAGCGTATTCAATATACCTGAACGATACTTCTGACAACTATTTTAACTTTGATAACACAGTGTCGGTAACCGGTGCACCCAATGAAGGTACAAAAACCTTTAACCTTCAGTATACTTTTGATCCTGCATCAAGCGGAACCAGTTCGACACAGCGCGGCTGGAACCAGATTCCCAACTATTTCCCCAGTAACCTGGGCGTGTATGACCTTATTAATGATGCCAACTTTGGCACTACTTATAAAGCCATCCACGTGTGGGACCAAGGCTCAAGCCAAATGATCGGTCTTAATCAATCATCAATGAATACATACAACAACTCGGGTACAAGTAGATTCAGTACTATCCGCCAAATACCGCCTTTTATGGCTTTTTGGGTAAAGGCTACCAATACGTCTCAGTCTATACAGGTTAAAAACAGCATGCGCACCAGCCGTACCGATTCACTGCCTGCCAACACCTACTTTAAGAAAGACTTTGATATTTTCAGGGTTACTGTTGAAGACAAAGAAGGCAAGTTCGACCAGTTTTCAGTATGTTTTGACGAGGGCGCTACCGAGGGTATGGACTATACCATGGACTTGTATAAGTTTAAATCAATGGCTGCTGAAGTACCTACTTTATACACAGTGGTAGATAATGACAACATTAGTTTCAACGCGGTTCCTGTAAAAGAAAGCTACAGCATGCCGCTTGTTATAGAATCATCTACAAATGGCAAAGAGTATACTTTCAGCCCGGAGGTTTCTCATTACAGCAATTACTTTGATGTAGAGCTGGTGGATAACAAAACCGGTGTTAAAACCCAGCTGCTGACCAACAATTACAGTTTTAACTACGATGCTGCCTTTAACGGTCCCCGCTTTACCCTGAACTTTTACCGCAAAACCAGCGTAAGCGTGGATGAGCTGTTTAACCAGGAGAAAATGTATGCCTATACCAACGAAGGCGGAATTAATGTAGTATACAACAACAATAATTCGCAAGCCCGGGCTACCGTTGAAGTTTACAACGTGGTAGGGCAGAAGCTCTTTACACGATCAAACGTGGCAGGCGGGGAAACCA
Source organism: Bacteroidia bacterium (assembly GCA_035628715.1). Classification (GTDB taxonomy): domain Bacteria; phylum Bacteroidota; class Bacteroidia; order UBA8524; family UBA8524; genus SB11. Next base: position 2,649 of record DASPJH010000390.1, on the reverse strand, counting down.
CCACCTTTAAACCAAGTGCTAACGGCATGACCCAAGTGTACTTTATAAATATTACCTCTGACGGTAAAACCAAAACTGTAAAAGTGGTTTATTGATAAGTTATAGGTATCTCTGATTTGAAAACCCCGCTCGCAAGGCGGGGTTTTTTGTTTTTCCTCTAATTTAGCCATTAGCTTTTGGCCTTTCGCCTTTGGCCATTTGTTACTGAAATTATGATTTCAAAGAACGTATATCCACTCTCTATCAGTAAACAAGTTGAACGAAGAACCTTCCTGGATAATAGCGTGGAGCATCAACTTTCAAAAGTTGATGTTACTAGAACACCAACGGTTTGCAGGTTAACACCCTTTTAAGTTTCCCAGCTTACAGGTTTGTGTTTCCTGGTTACTGCTGTTACCCTTGTTACTTTGTTACGAGTGTTACACTGTTACGGCCAGAAAAGTGGACATATGGGCGCACGTCAAAGAACTTTTTAGATACAATGTAATTGGAAAATGTTGAGTTTGTTACCAAAAAGTTTAACATTTTTTTCTGCATTTTGCAGTAGCAATAATACAATTCATAAGTATACTTACTTTTCAGGTGATAATCTGGAACTCGTGTTCTCAAAAAACTCTTTAAAGAAGCATTTTACGAAGTTTTAGACTGAAGAGGGAGATTTATGTCCTTCTACGTTAGAGCCCATACAAAACAAAAAGTCCCGGAAAACCGGGACTTTTCTAAAATTTTTATGCCGAGGTGATAATCTGGAATACGACCCAGTAAAAAGGCGCCCTATAATGCCCCTCTTGACTTTTTTTGTTGGAGAAATTACATCTCCAATAAAAGTTCAAGCCTCACCTGTTGCGCTACTTGTATCAGCATCATTCTTATTAATCAAACCAATAGGATTGTTAGCATAACATGCATATGGACTTTCGTAAATTTTGATAATGGGATCCACATTAAATCTCCTTCCCAGTCTACTATCATACTGCCAATATTCTGCCGTATAACTATTACCCGCTTCAGAAACTTCATTATCCTTTTCCTGACCATTAAACCCGAACCTATAACTACCCGGCGCACATACCTCATACGGGTAATTCACCATACTTGGCGGGCAGTCCACAAAGCTGGTGGTGGTATTGCCTGCTATATTTACGGTAATGGTTTCGCCACAGGTAAAGGGCGACGTGTTCACATCCACCGTTATAGTTACCGTGGGACCTGAACTAAATGCAGATACCCCAGGTATGCTGTTGGCAAACATGGTTGCCTGTGCTGCATAATCATCAGCTGTACTTAACAGAGGGTTCCATGAGCCTAAGGGGTATAAGTTTCCGTTTCCATCATCAATGGTTATACTTTGCCCGGGGTACAGTTTATCGTTAAGGAAAACAAACACACTGTGTTGCGTAACAGTAGTAGGCCCGGTAACCCAGTTGTCCACCATCTGGCAGCCTGTTACAGGGGCGCTGTAACTGCGTTCCTCAATTTGCTGTCCAAAGGGGTAGTAATCGGTAAAGTATATTTCAAAGAACTACTAAACAATTATAATATAAAGTCCCAGCAAACAGGGGCTTTCTTAAACTTTTATACCGAGGTGATAATCTGAGACCCGACCCAACTATTGAGCTTTTCTAATTTCAAAAAAATCAATTATTTTATTGTACATTTTACGTGACCCACCTAAAAGACCACCCCATCCTATGTAACTACCATCAAAAAACCAAACAATATTTTTTTTGTTTTCATTAGGAATCTCATACTCAATCACAATCCATTTTGCGAAATACCAACCAGGTAAGGCTAATAATAAACCAATAAGTAGTCCAATAATACCATATAATATATTGTTCTTTAAACTAAATAATATAAATACTATCAAAGCATATTTTGCATATCCAATTATAGAAAGCTTTTGATTTTTGAGAACTATTCCTAAAATTTTACAATCCTTTAACTCCAAATTCTTTCCTTTGTAGGAAAAAGTTTGATCTTCTTTGTCAAAAGTTAGAACGCCGTATCTGTCATCTACCACAATAGTTTTGCTAATTGACATCGCTCTTTCGTGTTTTGCTAGCCAAACTTCCTCGAACTTCAGTTTATTCTTGTTCATTGTTGTTATCTTCTTGGTTATTTTGTAACTCTTCTGCTTTATCATCTAACGCTTTAATGTTTGATAAAACTTCATACAGCATTTTTGTTGCTTGCTCCGTAGTAATGTTACTTTTCTGTAAAATACTTTGAATCGCATCATACTTTTCTACTGAAAAAGTCTTTATAGACAGAAGGATACTTGCTGCATCATATAAATCACCAGCTTGTTTTGGTGAAAGTTTAAGATAATTAGAATACTCTTGAAGAATTGCTTTAATTGGTTCATAAGTTTTCTTTGAGTCATAAGTCCCATCCATTCTGGCTGAAATTTTATTTATCCCGGCCATAAGTTGGTCTGCAGAAAATGCCACGCCTAATCCGCTTGCACCCCCGGTTAGTGAATAGGTCGCTCCTTCAATAATTAAACCACCCAAACCAAGTGAAAAATCCGCTACTCCATCAAAGCCCTCCTTTCCATGAATAGCAGCATAAAAACTTCGCCCCTTTTTAGCTGGTGCAGTAAATTCAACAGGAGTTAAGTATTCTGTTCTATCTATTACCCATTGT
>DASPJH010000389.1:0-4714 GCA_035628715.1 Bacteroidia bacterium | reverse complement strand
CCACTACGTAAGTTTGGGAATGCCCGCCAAGCGCCTTTCTACAGCGTTTGACTCGGTAACCCTGTACGGACAAGACCCTGACTACCGTCCCGATATTTACGGAAAGATTGGTAACGCGGGCGTATCGGTGTGGAGTTTGGATGCTGCCAAAAAGCTGTACTCGGGCTTTAACCTGGCCGACCCTACCACCTCGGTTTCTATGACCATTAACGGCCCTGCTGCCATTATTTGCGCCTTCTTTATGAATGCCGCCATTGACCAGCAGTGCGAGCTGTATATCAAACAAAACGGGCTGGAGGCTGAAGCCAAACAAAAAGTAAAAGACATCTTCGCTGCCAAAGGATTGCCTGAGCCTAAGTACCAGGGTGAGCTTCCCAAAGGTAACGATGGTCTGGGTTTAATGCTATTGGGCGTTACCGGCGACCAGGTGCTGCCTAAGGATGTGTACGAGACCATTAAAGCCAAAACCCTTTCGTCGGTGCGCGGGACAGTGCAGGCCGATATTTTGAAAGAAGACCAGGCACAAAACACCTGTATCTTCAGCACGGAGTTCAGCTTGCGGGTAATGGGCGATGTGCAGCAGTATTTTATTGATAAAAACGTCCGCAACTTCTATTCGGTGTCCATTTCCGGCTACCACATTGCTGAAGCGGGCGCCAACCCTATCACGCAACTGGCGCTGACACTGAGCAATGGTTTCACCTACGTGGAATACTACCTGAGCCGGGGCATGAACATCAACGATTTTGCGCCCAACCTGTCGTTTTTCTTCAGCAACGGTATAGACCCTGAGTACAGCGTGATTGGTCGCGTTAGCCGCCGCATCTGGGCCAAAGCCATGAAAAACAAGTACGGCGCCAATGAGCGCAGCCAGATGCTGAAATACCACATCCAAACCAGTGGCCGCAGCCTGCACGCACAGGAGATTGACTTTAACGATATACGCACCACTTTACAGGCCCTTTACGCCATATACGATAACTGCCAGAGCCTGCACACCAACGCTTATGACGAGGCCATCACCACGCCTACCGAAGAAAGCGTGCGCCGTGCAATGGCCATCCAGTTGATCATCAACAAAGAGCTGGGACTGGCGAAGAACGAAAACCCCATCCAGGGCTCGTTTATTATTGAAGAGCTGACGAATTTGGTGGAAGAAGCCGTATTGGCCGAATTTGACCGCATTAACGAGCGCGGGGGCGTGTTGGGCGCGATGGAAACCATGTACCAGCGCAATAAGATACAGGAAGAAAGCCTGTATTACGAAATGCTGAAACACACCGGTGAGTTCCCGATTATCGGGGTGAATACCTTCCTGTCGTCGAAAGGTTCGCCTACGGTGATACCGCAGGAGGTTATACGCAGCACCAAAGAGGAAAAAGATTACCAGATTACCGCTATGGAGGCCCTGCACAAAGCCCACGCTGAGAAAGGCCCTGAATTACTCCGCGAGCTGCAGCGCGCCGCCGTTGAAAACCGCAACCTGTTTGAGCAACTGATGGAGGTAGTGAAATACTGCTCGTTAGGACAAATCACCAATGCGCTGTTTGAAGTGGGCGGGCAGTACAGGAGGAATATGTAATGTGCGGATGTGCAAATGAGTAAATGTGCAGGTTAATGTGCCAATTAGTAAATATGCTAATGTGCTAATTGGATTAGATGATTAGGTGATAGGTGATTGTGCGGTTGCTGTCATACTGAGTAGTCGAAGTGCGCGGCTGCCCGTCATTCCCGCGGAGGCGGGAATCTGCGTGGTTGATTAGTTATATAGAGGCCTGATTTTTGTTTATATTTAACAAATGAAAATATTATTAGACGTTCCTGACAATAAAGCAACTTCTTTGATGGACGTGCTGAAAAGTATCTCTTATGTAAAGGCTAAGTCTATTACCGAAGAAAAGGCCTTGTTATTGGAGGAAATTAGAGACGCTGTTGAGGAAATGAAATTAATCCGTGCCGGAAAAAAAGAGGCAAAAAATGCGGACGATTTTTTGAATGAGTTATAATATAAAAACCATCAGTGTTTTTGAGAAGCAAACAAAACGGCTTATCAAAAAGTACACTTCCCTTAAAAAGGACCTGTATACGCTGATTAATTCCCTCAAAGAAAATCCTGAACAAGGTAAATACTTAGGAAAAAATTGTTATAAAATACGTCTGGCCATTTCTTCTAAAGGAAAAGGCAAAAGCGGTGGAGCAAGAGTTATTACTAACTTCGTTATAACTGAAAATACCGTTTACCTGCTTTCAATTTATGATAAAGCAGAAAAAGAGAATTTAACAGATAAAGAATTACAGGAACTATTGAATTTTATCCCGGTTTAATTTTATCCTCTGTCATCCGACCCTCTTTCCCATACCAAACCATCAAGCATAGGTTTCTAACCCACCTCAATCTCTCCCACCAAATACGTAACCGCTTTTCCGCTTATTTCAGTGCGCTCGCCTTTATCGGTGCATTGCAGGTAGCCTTTGCGGGCTGAAAGCTGCATGGCCGATAGTGTTTTTTTCCAGCTTTTCCGACCAGTAAGGGGTAAGCGTGGTGTGGGAGGAGCCGGTTACAGGGTCTTCATCAATGCCGGATTGAGGGGCAAAAAACCGGGAAACAAAATCGCAGTTATCGCCAGTGACGGTTACAATTAAGCTGTTGCAAAAAGTAACAGGACTAAAGTAGCTATAAGTAGCCCCTTCTTTAGTAACACCGTACTTCAGTGCGGGGCTGTGAACAACCGAAAGCAGTGCTGCCCTGGTAACACGACTTCGCTTTTGGCTATGGCGGTATAATACAAGCTATGTCTGTTTTTAAGCTGGTCGCACCGGTATCCACACCTCCTCCTCTGAGTCGGGGTGGGCGTTCTTATACTTTTCGCCAAGCAGCTCAAAATGCGGGCGGTTATCCAGCTGGTAGCCCGAGCTTGGCAGCCATTCGCCAAAAATATACCTGAAAGTCCTCTCCCCTTCGCTGGCCGGGCCTTTATGGATAAACACCGCATACAAACCACCGGTAAGGGTAAAAGTTTCCATACCGTCGGGTACCGGGTTGAAATCGGTTACCTCAACAACCGCCCATTTTTCAAACTCCGCATGGGGATTGAAATCGTGGAAACTGTAATCAGGCCCGTAAACCTGCATCGAGAATAAATCGGTAGTAACCGGGTTAGCTATCGTTCCGCGCACGGGCATAAATGAGCCCCACAGCTGGCCGGTTTTATTGTTAACCAGCGACATAGTAAGGCGCTTGCCTACCAGCTTTTTTGGAGACAGGGTTTCAAATCTGGGTTGCATATAAGCTTCAAATATATGTTTCAATGGCAACTAAATTTAAAAACCATTATTTTTGCTGGCAATTTCGGGGTGTAGCGCAGCCCGGTAGCGCGCTTCGTTCGGGACGAAGAGGTCGTAGGTTCGAATCCTGTCACCCCGACAGTAAACCACAAGCCTTTCATTATCCGAAAGGCTTTTTTATTCATCACCTGCACCCCTTTGCCTTTTCATCAAAATAAGCCACTACCGGGGGCATTATATCCTCCAGGGTTTTGTATTTCCTGCGATCGGCATCGTAGCGGCGAATGATGGGCACCAGCCCCTCCAGGTATGTCCACTGCCAGTTATTTACCATGTCGTTATAAGACGAATCGGATTTTGCTTTGCCTAATAATTTTTTCGGTAAGCACTATTTCATTAGCGCGAACAAAATGTTCATACAGGCAGGTACTCCAACGCCCGTACCCTGCTCTTCCTGGCTTTCTTTTATCGGGGCCAGCAAGCAACTATCTTTTTCCAGTGCACTCATATTTTTTGCTATCAAAGGATTGCAAAAAACATGGCTGAACCCATAACAAACATTGACCTTCCGAACTGGCTATTGCCGGAGCCGCCGGATGTGCTCCATAGCAAGTTCAGCCCGTTTTTCACGGCTACCCTGAATAGTTACCACCTTTACGTTAAATCCCAGGGAATTATTGTGAAAAATGTCGTTTAGCTGGTCATCAACATTCCGTCTGAAGTCATTATTCTGTGAGGCAGGCACAGGAATTCCCTGTTCAACCGGCAGGAAGAATATCAGGTCTAGTGAATTAAGCGCTTCATTGAGAGCAGGTAGCCAGGAGTCAATATTAAAATAATCTGAATCAGTTACAGAAAGCGAATAGGCTATGAAGTCGAGCGGACAACGGTCAAAAATTATATTTTGCTGAGGCCCCCTCAGCAATTGAATGGAACGTGATAATTGCTTCTCGTAGTCTTCCAGCAAAGGTGTTTCGGGAAACTGGTACCCCTCTTCTTCAAGCAAATAATACGGCTCCTCCACCCACTCATAATCAGGCAACCGCTGCATAATGTCTTCAATAAGGGTTGTTTTTCCTGTAAAGTGTGTTCCTGAAATAGCTATTCGCATAATTCCTTTAAAAAATATCTAACAACAAAAATAACAGTGCGCAAATGGATTTAAATAAATCCTATTATTCATAAACCAAAAGGGTTGGCATCAATGAAGCCAACCCTCTTTTCATAAATAATTCTGCCGGTAACGGAGTCTTATTTTCCCTTTACCCGTATTACATAAAACATATAATCCGTCATGGGAGCATCGTGCAAATCCACGTGGTGGCCCATACTGGTTACCTGCCCGCGGTGATAGGTGCTGTGGTTCATAGCATGGTGGATGATTTCAGACCGGGTCATATCGGCCTTTACATAAGGAATATCAATATGG
>DASPJH010000388.1:0-3587 GCA_035628715.1 Bacteroidia bacterium | reverse complement strand
TTGGGGTAGCTACCTGGCGAAAGTCCCCTTTAGGGGATTTAGGGGTCAGACAAGGGTGTTACGGCTGGAAGGCAGGTGGTTATTGGGATTGCGGCAAGTCGTAACAGCGTAACAGCAATTACCCCAAACCCCTGAAGGGGCTTTTAGGCAGACAACCTGCAATGAAAGGCGGGAAACATTTGGGGTAGCTACCTGGCGAAAGTCCCCTTTAGGGGATTTAGGGGTCAGACAAGGGTGTTACGGCTGGAAGGCAGGTGGTTATTGGGTTTGCGGCAAATCGTAACAACGTAACACGTGTAACAAAATTCGTTTGAACTAAAATTTTAGTCCCGGTTTTGGCGATTGAACGAAGTTCCTCCTGAATGACAGGATGGAGACAGTTTTGGCAAATTCGGGGAAAGCACTTGCCGCTGTAGTAACAAGCTGTTGCGAAATGAAGTAACGCTCAACAATTCTTTGTCAAAGGAATTGAAGCTTATGCCTTCAGCGCCTGTTTCAAATCGGTAATGAGGTCTTCAATGTCCTCTACACCTACAGAAAGGCGTAACAGGCTATCCGTAACACCGCTTTTCTCACGCTCCTCTCGGGGAATGCTGGCGTGGGTCATGCTGGCCGGGTGACCAATTAAAGATTCCACCCCGCCTAATGATTCGGCAAGGGAGAACACCTCAAATGACGAAGCTACTTTAAAAGCTTCGTCCAGGCTGTTGCCCTTCAGGGTAAAAGATATCATACCTCCAAAACCGCGCATCTGGCGCTTGGCAATATCGTGGTTGGGATGGTCGGTAAAACCGGGCCAGTACACCTTATCCACCCGCGGGTGGTTGCGCAGGTAATGAGCTATCTGCTCACCGTTCTGGCAATGGCGTTCCATACGCAGGTGCAGGGTTTTCAGTCCGCGCAGCACCAAAAAGCTGTCCATAGGACCGGGCGTAGCGCCGCAGCTGTTGTGTATAAAGGCCAGCTGCTCATACAGCTTGTCGTCGCTAAGGCAAAGGGCGCCCATTATTACGTCGCTGTGGCCGCCCAGGTACTTGGTTACGCTGTGCATTACAATGTCAGCCCCCAAATCAATCGGGTTTTGCAAATAGGGCGAGGCAAAGGTGTTATCCACCGCCAGGGTGATGTTGTGTTTTTTGGTAATGGCCGCTACGGCGGCAATATCAATAACCTGGCAGGTAGGGTTGGTGGGGGTTTCAATCCAAACCAGCTTAGTGGCGGGGGTAATATGCTCCTGTACGCTGGCCGCATTGCTCATGTTTACAAAGGTGAATTTAATCCCAAAGTGAACGTACACCTTGGTAAACATGCGGTAGGTGCCGCCATACAGGTCATCGGCGCAGATAACTTCATCACCGGGGCGCAGCAGCTTGGCTACCGCGTCAATAGCGCCCATACCGCTGCTGAAGCACAGGCAGTATTTGGCATTTTCCAGCGCAGCCAGGCACCCCTCCAGCGATTTACGGGTAGGGTTTTTGCCCCGTGCATAGGCATAGCCTTTGTTTTTACCGGGACTTTCCTGCACGTAGGTGCTGGTTTGAAAAATGGGTGTCATTATAGCCCCTGTTGTGGGGTCGGGCTCCTGCCCTGCGTGTATGGCTTTGGTTCCGAATTTCATAATTTTTTTAAACCTCGTGACACCCTGCCCTGTTAGGAGGAGGGAGAAGGTTGTGCAAACCTACCAAATTTTGTTAATACAGTTTTGAGACTTTTTATATACATTTGAATAAGCCACCGGATTAGGAACCGGACCAAAATATAACGTCAACAAGCATTTAGAAGGTTTTTAAACCGCAAGGCTGTTAATCTACAGGAATATGAAACTGGAGACTGCTAAATTGGAACTGCTTGAGCGGATTGAAACGCTTAACGACCTTTCTTTGGTGAAGGAACTGACGTTTCTTCTGAACGAAAAACAAAAGAAAGAAAAAGATTACTGGGACAGGTACCTGGATAACTTTAAAAAGGAAATTGAAGCATCTATTGCCGACCTTGACCAGGGAAACGGAATATCTGACGAGGAGGTAATGAAAAAGTATGACGACTGGCTGAAAAAGAACCTGGTTATTTGCTGATGTAAGTATGGCGTTGCCGGTTTTGCCAGAACATTCTTACGGGCTTTTTATCTAAATTTGTAACAGCCATTGGCACAAACTCAGTATTTTTATATTACTGTATGAAAATTGCAGGTGATATAGCTATACCGTTAACCCAAGAAAAATGAAACTGGAAACAGCAAAACTGGAACTGCTTCAGCGGATAATATCATTATCCGATGCTTCCTTGATAAAGGAGCTTACTGCCTTTTTGGATAAGAAACAGGCAGAATCTGACCCCTGGGATGAATATCCTGATGAAATTAAAGCTGAAATTGAGGAGGCAATAGCTGAACTTGACAGAGGTGAGGGAATACCATATGAAGTAGTGATGAAGAAGTATCAGAAATGGCTAAAAAGGTAATTTGGTCAGTACGTGCTGACAGAAATTTTGAGAGGATAGTAAATTACCTTTTAAACAACTGGTCGGAAAAAGAAGTTTAAGTGTTTGTTAATAAACGGAAAAGACCGTTGAATATATTTTGGACGAAAAAGTAAAATTCAGAAGGTCGAAAATGAAAAACACCTTTGAAGTTAAGGTAACAAAACATAATCTGCTTATTTATAAGGAGAAGAAAGATAGTATCGAGTTACTTATGTTCTTTGATACCCGCCAGCATCCCCGTAAAAAGAAGTATTAACCTTTAAGGGCTACCTGCATCACATCACGGATGGAGTTGTAGGTATCCAACTCGTTCAGCTTCAGGTCGGCAATTTTAAACCACTGCACCTGGGTAATATTTTCTTCCTGCTGGGGTTTAAACTGCTCATTATTATTAATATGCATAAAAAACCAGTTGGTGGTTTTCAATACGCGGTGCCCTTCCAGCATGTAGGTGTGGTAGGATTTGGTGATAAAGTCGCCCAGCTTCACATCTTTTACTCCACATTCTTCCTTCACCTCGCGTACGGCGGCTTTTTCCAGCTTCTCCTCCTCATCTTTCTTTCCTTTGGGAAGGTCCCATTTGCCCTGGCGCTTGATGAGCAGCACGTCGCCCTCACCGTTCAGCACAACGCCTCCGGCTGCCTGTATTTCCCTGTAATGAGATTTGAAGCGCTTGAAAGTGTCTTTTTCATCCACCGTAGGTACAAATATCCCGAAATGGTTCAGGTTCCGGTCGCTGTTTTCCAGCATATCCACGGCCACCATAAGGGATTTGTTGTCATCGTCCATTAACCGCAGATTTTTAAGCCTGAAAAGGTCTTCGCTATCGTCCGAAATCACCAGCGGGTGCTCGTTAATAAATATTTTTATCATGCGGTCAGCAATAATAATTACTCTCTATAGTTTGTCAATTTATAAACACCCTACCCTTGCGGCCTGTTTGTATAAAAGTTTGCTTTGGTATAGGTTTGCACCCATGGCAGTTAGCAAAACCGGTGCAAAAATAGCACAATACCTGTTAGAAATCAATGCAATCCAGCTACGTCCGAATGAGCCTTTTACCTGGGCTTCCGGCTGGAAATCGCCCATATACTGCGATAACCGGC
>DASPJH010000387.1:0-2034 GCA_035628715.1 Bacteroidia bacterium | reverse complement strand
TCTTCCCGTTGCCATTCGGCCCATTGTTTATTAAGAACACTTAGCAATTCTATTTCCTTTGCAAACCACTGGCGACGGGAATCTTCATTTTCTATCCTGTGTTTTACCTCATAGTCAGTGGCCATAACAAAAACCACATCTGAAAAAACCTTGTACAATAATTTATTAATATCAATATAACAAGACCTCTCAAATTCAGCTCCACGCTCTACAACTACATAACAAACCAATCCGTCTGTATCAATTTCTATATGCGGCCTTGCTCCATCTAATGAGTATCCATAAGTAGGTAAATAATTAGCGGGAGCATTAATTTCATCAGCTAACTCATTAACTAAATTTTCAATATCATCAAGGCTGTATTCTTTAATAGATTTAGCAGTTTTATTATCCTGACAGGAATTTAACAAAATAAAGATAACCAACAAAAGGTAAGAAACTCTCATAAACAATTATACCAGCTACAAAATAAAAAAACCACCCTTTTCAGAGTGGCTTTGCAAAATATGGGGTAGTTTAAATAATATTACTTGCTCAACGCCGCGGCGCCGCCTACGATTTCGGAGATTTCGTTGGTAATGGCTGCCTGGCGGGCCTGGTTGTATTTCAGGCGCAGGGCTTTTAAAAGCTCACCGGCGTTGTCCGTAGCTTTATCCATAGATATCATACGGGCGCCATGCTCAGATGCAAACGAATCCAGCAGGGCACGGTAAAACTTGGTTTTCATGGCACGGGGTATCAAATCGTTTAAAATTTCCACCTTGCCGGGCTCAAAAATGTAGTTTACATTGCTTTCTTTGCCTTTCATGGCATCCAGGTCTACCGGAAGAAACTGTTCGTCTTTCAGTATCTGCGTGGCCGCGTTTTTAAACTGGTTATACACCAAATCAACACGGTCGTACTCGCCATTCAAAAATGCTTTTACGGCGTATTCACCGGCTTCAAAAGCATTAGCGGCATCCAGGCGCTGAAACAGCTCGCGGTAGCTGGTATCTACCTTATAACCGGCCTTAATAAAAAACTCAGCACCTTTTTTACCTATGCATAGCAGGGTAACATTTTGTTTGGGCAGGTGGGCGTATTTGTTCTCCAGCAGGGCGCGGGTTTTCTTAATTACGTTGCTGTTAAAAGCGCCACATAATCCGCGGTCGCTGGTAAGCACCACTACCAGCACCTTTTTAATCTCGCGGTTATCAAAATACCGGCCCAAGCTTTCATCCTCCACGCTACCTGCCAGGTTACCCAGCATACCAAACAGCTTATTGGCATAGGGGCGCATTTGCGTAATGGCTCCCTGTGCCCTGCGCAGCTTGGTGGCAGATACCAGCTTCATAGCCTTGGTAATCTGCTGCGTACCCATGGTGGATGATATCCGTATGCGTATCTCTTTAAGGTTCGCCATCTGTTCTTATTCTTTGCGCTTAGGCTTTGTATTTGGCAGTAAGTTCAGCAGCTGCCTGTTCAATTACTGCGGTAATGTTATCGTCAATTTTACCTTTGGCCAGTTGGTCAAGGGTGTCTTTGTGTTTTGCTTCCATATAAGCGGTAAACTCGGCCTCAAACTCGCGCACCTTGTTTACAGGCACGTTACGCAGCAGGCCTTTTGTACCCAGGTGAATAATAGCTACCTGGTTTTCTACCCTTACAGGCTGGTACTGGCCCTGCTTCAAAATTTCCACGTTACGCGAGCCTTTGTCCAGTACTGATTTAGTAGCGGCATCAAGGTCGGAACCGAATTTTGAGAAGGCTTCCAGCTCGCGGTATTGAGCCTGGTCAAGCTTCAGGGTACCGGCAACTTTTTTCATGGATTTTATCTGCGCGTTACCACCCACACGAGATACCGAGATACCTACGTTGATAGCGGGGCGCACACCTGAGTTAAACAGGTTCGACTCAAGGAATATCTGTCCGTCGGTAATAGAAATTACGTTGGTTGGGATATACGCTGATACGTCACCGGCCTGTGTTTCAATAATAGGAAGAGCGGTTAGTGAACCACCACCTTTTACCAGGTGCTTAATGCTATCGGGCAAA
>DASPJH010000386.1:0-6230 GCA_035628715.1 Bacteroidia bacterium | reverse complement strand
TTATAGGTACACCATGAACTATGAACAATCTTTAATTTATACCGCCGGCGGACTTATACCTAAAAAGGTTTTGATCTCCTCAACGGATTTGAATGATTTATCAGAAACAGTCAGGGTTATATTATAGCTGCCCTGCGCGGGTATTTTCTTAAAATCCGCAGCATTTATAAATCCTATTTTTCCGTCTTTAAGTATCACAAACAGCAGGTTTTCATCCTGGGTGTCGTATTTCAGGGTTTTATTGCAACAACCATAATAATAATTACACATCAGTGCATTGCGGTTGGTAATAACCTGGTAGGCAATATCCACGTATTGCTCTTTTTTATTGTCGTCATAAAAATTAACCGTAACCATTGAAGCCGAAGGCAATGGAACGGGATAATCAGAATTATAAATACCAAATTTGGAAGCAGTAAACTGCACTCGCACACCCGCATAATTTAAATCAGAAGGTGGGGTATAGGGCCGCCCGGTAACTACCCGCCGGTTTGCAGTGGCATCTACCAGTACATCGCCAAAATGCTCTTCGCCGTTTAAATGGGTAAAATCATTAATGCCAGCATTCATTTGCTGTTCGTCTTTTATGCGCTCTTTAATTTCTTCCGCTTGTGTCAGTAGTTGTTCAAGCGAGTCGTTATACGCAGTAAATTTTTTATTGTAATCAATAATAGCTACTGCAAATTCTTCTTCAGTAAGCACCGGGTGAACTATTAATTCGCGCGTAATTTTCCGGCGCTTTGAGATATCTTTATAATATAAAGAACTGTTAATGGGTTTTAGCTTAACGGAATCTCCCACTTCGTAAGCAGTTACAGCGGTAGAATCACTTTCCATAAAATCACCTTCCACATTTCTTTTTTTCCAGAATTCCCACCAGTGCCTTGTTTTGGTTTTGGGTTTAACCGAAGAGCTTTTCTTTGAATTATCTTTTTTAAGAGTGATTTTATAGGTCTCATTATAACCGCTTGCGCTGGTATCCTGGTTTCCAAAGGCATACCACGGGCTCACTTTTTCTATCTTAATATGATTCCATGATAAACTGAATAAGTTGGTATTAAAATCACGATTGGCAACCTCAAAAATGGTATTAATAAAAGGAGTTATATCAGTATACAAATCTTCATCCCCCAATATCCTGAAATTATTTTTTATTGGGTTTAATTTACGGGGGGTCAATGGTGCAGTTTGCTTGTATTTAACAATAGCGTCTTCTATTTCTTTTAGTTCTTTTTTTAATTGACATGACAGGCATTCTAAGAGTGGGGTAACTGTTTCTGTAACAGTTACTTTATTATCGTTTGAAAACCATACTTCCCCGCCAATAGTATCAGCTACAGACCGCTCAACGGACGCGATAAGTTCTTCCGGTTTTGCGTCAGAGACCGCCACCGGCTTCCCAATAAACTCCCAATTCTTTTTTACAGTATCCAAATAATACGCATTGTATTTTCCATCCTGCACCACAGGTACCATTTCTACGCTTACCGGGCAGGCAGGGTTTACCTGAATTGCATTTCCTCCTACATATCCCTGTATTTCAAACATACCTGCCGATTCAAACACGAATTTTTTACCGGCGCTATCATACGTCATAGGTATCCCGCTGATAGCAAAGTCTACCCCATCACGAAATTCCCGGTATTTAATTTCCACTTCGCCTTTTAATTCGTTCCCGTTTTTATCTACAAAAGGGCAGGGGGGGATAATAATCCTGGAACCGCTGGCAACTTCAATGGTATCGGCCAAACCCGACTGAACGGTGTAACTTGAATATTCTACATTTACGCCCGGTAAAGCAGGTTTAATAAACGCTTCGGTTACAGGGGTATTTTGTATTTCTGTTTGCTGTGGTTTATCTGTTTCTTGCAAAAGCAGCACCCCCACTATTGTAAGCGCAACAACAGCAGAGGCGCTGCCTATAAACCACCCTTTTTTATAAAACGGCGCTTTTGCCGCTGAGTATCCTTTCATAACCGGGCCAAAGTCGCGCATGCCCTCCACCTGGCTGCTGCTTACCGGCTTTCGGTTTATATTTATTTTCGGTTGATTTTTCATTGGGTCAAAACTTTTGGTTATTTAACTCTCAGCACACTTTTAATCTTATCCAGCAGGCGGTACAGCCGCACCTTTGCATTATTTTCGGTGATATCCAGTATTTCGCCTATCTCCTTAAAACTTCTTTTCTCAAAAAACCGCATTTCCAGCATGGCCAGGTTTTCCGGGTCCATATCCAGCATAGCTTTTTCCAGCAGGGGATAGTATTCTTCAAACCGGTCTTCCTGCATTTCTTCCATCATTTCTTCCAGCCCTTCGGTTTCAATATTCAGCGTGCGGTGCGCTTTATTTTTATTAAATAATTTATTCAGCTCGTTAATGGCAATCCTGTATAACCACGATGAAAACGGCAGTCCCCGGTACTCATATTTACTTAGGTTTACCATAGCGTTGATAAATACCTGCTGGGTAATATCCTTGGCCGTGTCCATATCGTCCAGGCGCTGGTATACAAACCGGTATACCGGCTCGAAATATTTTTTATAGAGGGGCTCAAACGCCTCGGGGCGCTTTTTGGCAGCCTCCACCATTTCCTGCTCATTATCCCTTGGCGGAGGAGGCGATTTATATCCGGGCGATATACTCATATTCTTTGGGTTTAAGGGTTCCACAAAACTCATAACGCGCCTGTTTACCCTTATAATCCGGTACGGGTGAAAAAGATACACTAAAACTGAAAATTTTTTATAAAAAGCACAGGCTTGAAACCTGCGGCTGTGGAAATTACTGCGGAGTTAAGATTTTAAACCTCAACTCCGCAGTAATCTCAACAGTCTCGTACTTCAGTCCGGAGTGTAAATTGACAACTCTCCTATATATTACCCCCGATTCACTCCGGCAGGCTCTAAAGGGGCCAACCAGGCAGACAGCCATAAGCCAAAGCGGTGGAAACATTAAGGCAGCTACCTGGCGAAAGTCCCCTTTAGGGGCGATTATACCCATTTACACGTAGGGGATGGTTTTAAAGTTTTACTTTTAATCTTTTTCAGATTTTTTCTTGTTAGGAAATAAGAAGTTGGCTACTATAACTAAAAAAGCACTAACGTTTATGGTGGTGGTAGTAATTAAAGCGACCAGAACCGTGTCAGAGAGTTCTAACTTTTTTTGGCCTGAAGCAACTACAATTATTAGTATAAAGAATAGCCATACACATACCAATGTAAATATATGTTGGGCGAATTGTTTTCTGGCCTTGAAGTATTGACGTAACGCTTTTAGCTTAAGTTTCTTTTTCTTGTTTTTTAGCTTTAACGCTTTTATATCAAGCTCTTTTGCCTCTGCATCAATTGATGAAGCACTCTTGAAACCTTCTTGAAAAACATTTTGTATTTCAATAGTTGTTGGAGGCGTGGATGAAGTCATTAAGATTTTATTACTTTTTCCTTGAAATATTTCTTAATGTCCATGTCTGGAATTACATTATTAGCCCCCTCATCATAATGTTGAGACCAAGGCGCTCCTTTTTCATGTGTCCATCCTGAAAGGATTTCCCCCGATACGTTTTTAGTTGCACTCCATGTTAAATTAAGGATATTTTCAATATTATCAGGGAAAACGTCAAGATTAAATAATTTAATCCCGTCCTGCTCTACACCTATTTTAGTTTTCATAGTGATTGGCGCAGAACCCCATTTTTTATAAAAGCTATATATTTCGGGAATTACAGGGCCATATCTCCAAGCCCTAAAGCGTTCGTTTACTAAAGGCTTATCTTCTAACGCTAAACAAAGTCCATTAGCAAAATAGATTACTTTCTGCAATTTCATCTGAGTAATAAAATTGCCAGTGTCAATGCCTTTATTGACAAACCAAGCGGATATTACTTCGGCAGAATACATTTGTTTAAAAAATTAACAAGGTGTTGTGTTCAAATATAACGTACAAACGTTTAGAATGGTTATAAATAGTAATGTGTAAAAGCATATTTTGTGCCAACTTTTTTATACACATTCAACAATGACAGGGACTTCCGTTTATTTTTTTGCCCCTGTCAGCACTTTATAAGTTAAGCTCGCCTTGTCAGCATTCTTAATGCTTTCAGTAAAGCGGTTGATATTGGTTCACCCCTGCGATTGTAGCGGTAGCTGAATTCATCGCAGTAGCGTTGTAAATGCTGTGGTGAAACTTGGTGGAACGTTCCTATAATACCACGTTTTAACAGGCTCCAAAACCCTTCAATACTATTTGTATGCACAATGCCGCGTACATACTCGCTTTTCTCATGGTTAACACTTTCGTGTGTATAGCCGCCCTTCTTTAAGGGCGTGTACATGTGGCTGCTGTCTGTGTATATGGTAGTGCCGGGTTCAACTATGCTGGTAAGTATCGGTAATACTGTTGTACGCTTTACATCGGGAACTACCTGTGTAAATAGTTTGCCCTGACGCTCCAAAGCACCTAATACAGCGGTTTTGATTGAAGGTGAAGTTGAGTTGGCAATTTCTTTACGTTTTGAAACGTGTTTGTTCTTAATCTTTCCACCCACATAGGTTTCATCGGCTTCTACCATACCGCCCAAAAGTTCTGGGGCTGTTTCTGTCAGCATACTGCGCAGCCTGTGATTGATAAACCAAGCGGTTTTTTGACTTACACCGATACGGGTAGCCAGTTCAACGCTACTAATACCGTTCTTAGCTGTTGACAGTTCATAGGCAGCTTGCAGCCATTTACGAAACTCAACCTTTGAGCCTTCAAAGATGCTACCAGTGCGCACGGTGAAAGGCAAATCGCAATCCCTGTCAGAACACCTGTAAGAAGGTATATCGGTGAACTTGCCACGGGCTTTAACCTTATAAGGTTTCTTATCAACTCCACAATGAGGGCAAACAGGATTACCGCCCCAACGCTGTTGCTCAAAGAACTCATAACAGGTCTTTTCGTCCTTGAAGTAGTCGTTAAATTCTGCTATTGTTTTGAAGGTGAAATCCATTGTTGGTTGAATTGTGAAGCAAAGATATATTTCACGTGTAACAAATCCTAATATTTTTCGCTAATTTTCGTTTGCATTAACGAAAATTTTAGTTTAACCTTTGTGTTGAAAATTGATATAATTTTATGACAGCATCAATAATTGTAGATTTATTTGGCGGACAATCAGCCTTAGCTTCCGTAATAGGAAAAAGGCAAAGCACAATACAACACTGGGTTAAAACCGGAAGTATCCCCAAGAAATACCACGACGTTATTATTAAGGCCGCCAAGGAAAGAAACATAGACATTAACGAAACTCATTTTTCAGTTATGCCTATTCCATCTTCTGATAACGAAATAGGAATACCGAAAGCAACTCACTTTGGAGAACTCACGATTGGGGCGGCCACAATCCCATGCTATGTGTTGGATACCGGAGAAAGGGTTATGGCATTAAAAGGCGTTGTTGTTGCGCTTATGGCTATTGAGGGGGGGCAATTAGCAGAGTATTTAAAGGTTAAATCGTTACAGCCATTTTTACCAACTGATTTAACCCCACAGGAAAATAATACAGTTCCAGCATTAATAAAATTTGATACAGGTACAGAGGGATTTACGAAACACGCTATAGGAGTACCGGTAGAAAAATTTATGGATATATGCGCGGCTTATTCAACTGCATTGCAAGAATCCAGCAATCCTAATAGTGGAATTTCATTAACGGCTCGACAAATAGAAATAGCATTGAGAGCAAACGCTTTTTTAAGAGCAAGCGCAAAAACAGGGATAATAGCCTTAGTTGACGAGGCTACGGGCTATCAATATCAACGCCCGCTCGATGCGCTTCAATTCAAAATGAAGCTCTTTTTGGAAGACGAAATGAGGAAATGGGAAAAAACCTTTCCAGATGAACTTTGGAAAGAGTTTGGACGCTTAACCAAATGGAACGGTACAGTTCATAGCAGACCCAAATATTGGGGGAAATTAGTTATGGAATTAGTATACGATTACCTTGACCCTGATGTGGCGCAATGGTTAAAAACTAACGCACCAAAACCATCAACAGGTGTTAATTACCACCAATGGTTAAGTGGTCAATATGGGTTGAAAAAACTTATAGAGCATATTTGGATGGTTGTCGGGATGGCTTCTGCATGTACAACGATGAGTGAACTAAGGCGTAAGATGGCCGAAAAATATGGGCGTGTGCCAATTCAGTACACATTTTACTTGCCCCCAACCCCATAATTCTCTGCACGCTA
>DASPJH010000385.1:0-2205 GCA_035628715.1 Bacteroidia bacterium | reverse complement strand
ACCGGTCAATTCAAATATTTTATGGCGTATCTCTTTAAAAACCAGCGCGCTTAAAAACCAGTGTTTGTTAGAAAAATTTTCAGTACAGCCCTTGTAAATAAAGAAGTTTAAGTATTCTTTTTCCTCCGAATCAAGAAGATTTAACAAAGAATTTAAAGGAATAAATACCGAATCATGCTGGTTAAATTTATAGATAAACTTTTTTTCTGCAACGCTAAAATTGCATGAATAGGGGTCAGGGCTGATGTAAAAAAACGTGTCTATTAAATCATAAATATTATCAGGGTTAGCGGGATTCGGTATCCAGGTCTTTTGTGTTGTTACCCCATGTTTTAAAAAATCTTCTGTAGAAATTTTATTGTTTAAATTACTATCAGCAAAGGCAGGCAGTTTTTTATCCTTAATTAAATTATATATTTTATTGGAGGTGTTTTGATGAATATGGAAAAGATAATTCTGTATTTCAAGATCGGTGAAGTTATAAATTGTTTGGTCAGTACTGTACTGTGCTTTAGCGGTAATACACAAACAAAGCAACACATATAAAACGAGTATGTATTTTCTCATACCTGTAATAATACAAAACTGTAAAAAAAGATACAGGCTATATAAAATTCACCGCCAGTTTTTCAATTTCAGGTCCGGCGGGTGCATTTTCATACAAAATGCGGTAAAGGGCGGCCAGCATAGGCATTTCGTATTTCAGCTCGCGGCAAATTTCAAACATGCTGCGCGTGGCATAGTATCCTTCCGCAACCATGTTCATTTCCAGCTGCGCCGATTTTACACTGTAACCCTTACCTATCATTGTTCCAAATGTCCGGTTACGGCTAAACTGGCTATAAGCGGTCACCAGCAGGTCGCCCAGGTAGGCGCTTTGCTCTATGTCACGGTCCTGGTTACCTATGTGGGCTAAAAAATTCTTCATTTCTTCCATGGCATTGCTGATGAGCACCGCCAGGAAATTATCGCCATATCCCAGCCCGTGGCAAATGCCGGCTCCAATGGCATAAATATTTTTTAATACGGAGGCATACTCTACCCCGGTTATATCCTGAGAAACTGTGGTTTTGATGTAGCGGGTAGCCAGCATGCCCGCCAGCAGGCGGCCGTTTTCAGCTGATTCAGAGGCAATGGTAAGGTAGCTCAGTTTTTCCAGTGCCACCTCTTCAGCGTGACAGGGACCTGCAATTACTACGTTATTTTTTTCTTCTACGTCAAAATACTGCCTGAAAAAATCGTTCAGCACCTGGTGGGTTTGGGGAACCACCCCTTTAACTGCTGAAACCATTATTTTTCCATCCAATGCTCCTTTAGGTAAGCTCATAAAAGCATCGTACACAAAGGCAGAGGGAATGGCAGTAATTACTATATCGGCCGCTTTAATTACTTCGGCTAAATCGCCGCTTAGCTGTATTTGTTCAGTAGGAATAGTAACCGAGCTTATATAATGCGGGTTATGGCGATGCTTCCGTATGTACTCAATATTCCCCGAATTGCGCATCCACCACAGCAATTCCGCCCCGTTAGCGGCATAATTGTCTGTCAGTATTTTTATTATGGCAGTGGCCCAGCTTCCGCCACCTGCAACAGCTATTCTCATTGGTTGTATTAAACCCTGCAAAAGTATGGTTTTAATTATAAATCAATTTTGCAACCGCATTACACAATCCCTTCAGCTGCTTTTTCCAGGGCTATGCCCCGGGATGCCTTAAAAAGAATATAGCTGTTTTTTAAAGGGTTAAGCACAAAATGGTCTTTTAAATCGCCGACGCTCATATAATGTTTAGAGCCCATAATTATTGAATAAGGCGCAAACAACGGCCCCACGCTGTAAATATCCTTAAATTCCAATTCACGGCAAAGGCGGGCAATGGCTTCGTGCTCGGCAGGGGCGTGCTCGCCCAGCTCAAACATATCGCCAACCACTACTACTTTATTTTCAGCATCAAAAGAGGCAAAATTACGCAATGCCACTTCCATGCTGCTGGGGTTGGCGTTGTAGCAATCCATAAAAAGCATATTGGTGCCTTTTTGCATTACCTGGCTGCGGTTGTTAGTGGGCTGGTAACTTTCAACTGCCCCCTTTACCTGCCCTGGCTCAACCCCAAAGTAAAAGCCAATAGAGCCTGCCGCCAGTATATTCTGAAAGTTATATTCGCCGCTTAGTTTCGGCTTCACCACTTCTGTAACGCCCGGCAACCG
>DASPJH010000384.1:0-5127 GCA_035628715.1 Bacteroidia bacterium | reverse complement strand
TTTCGTATCCCTTACTGGCCAGTTCAAAATACTCAATAGCCTCGTTATATACCTTCTGTGATTTTAAAATCTTCGCCCGGCTGTTATAGGCAAAGGTTTGTATGCTGAAGTCGCTAATAATGCGCGAAATTTCCAGCAGGCGGTCGTTAACTTTTAACGCTTCGTCAAAAGCCTGTTTGTCGGCATACCCCGTGGATACCTCGGCCCACTTTTCATGGAACTCTTCATCCTCGAGCAAGTCTTCCCTGTTAAACTCAAATATCTGTCTCCGCCTTGCCGAATCGTTTTCTGCAAACAAGCTGTCCAAAACCACCAAAGGAGTTGAGGGGGAGTTGTTCAGCAGCCAGGTAGCATAGGTTTCATTTACTTTAAAGTCTTTCCCCATGTATTTACGCGGGAAATACTGAACAAACTCAAAAAAGTCAACGATATCTGAAGTGTCGGGATTCAGAAATAAGTCATGAATGGATAGTCCCTGGTTTTGTCCTGCCGGAGCCGGATCTAAAAAAATTGCCCCTTCACGGGTAAACTCTTCCGTATCAAAAATCTCCCTGGCCATCAGCGTTAGCAGTAATTCTTTAAACACCTTACTGTCGTAATGGATAATGTACCGTGGGTTTACCATCCGCTCGCGGTAATTATCAGTGAAGGTTATATCGGTTGCCAGCAACTGGTATATAATAGTTTCATCTTTAAACTTGCTGAAAACACGGGTTTCAAGCACATCGCCGGGCTCCACCCAATTATAGGTGTCTGTGGAATCGTAAATGGTAACTTCTGCCTCTGCGCTCCAGGGACCAATGGAAACAATTTCACCTTTTCCCAACTGGAACAGCCGCTGTGGGACGCTATCCGGCAATGAGGCGCTAATGGGAAACGCCACTGCCCCCATAATTAAACCATCGTTTAAGCCGGCATTGATTTTTACCCTGAAGGTGGCACCTTTTCTCCAAAGTATGCTGTCAATCCTGAAAATGAAATTCTTTCGGTAGTCTTTATCCGTGTAATGGAAATATACACTATCGGTCATTTCCATTTGCTCGTAACATAGGTCTATAAAGTCAAAGAATGAGTTGGCGAACTCGGCAGAGCCCTCGTTATTCATCCATTTCAGCGCTTGGTTATATATTTCAATGGAGCTTTTGTAGCGCCCTTCTAAAAATTCGCACAAGGCCAGGTGAATGTAATCAAGGATAATTTTATCGCCACGCGGGTTGTCAAAACTTAGTTCGACATCAAGATGAAGGTTGGAATACTTGCAGGAGCTATCGTATTCTTTAGCGTCAAAAAACTCGTTTCCTTTATCATGGTAGTAATCCGCCAGCTGGTATTTAAGACTATCCTGGGCTGCAGCTGCAAAAAAACAGCCTGCAAAAATCAGTAATACTGCTATCTTCTTCATGGCAAATAGGTGGGTAAATCAAAAATACTATTAGTTTCCGCTTTTACAACGGGTAGTATTGGGTTAATTCAACTAAAATCAAAAAGGTAAACGGGTGATGGGAATAAAAACTGCGGTTCTTTTTTTGCAGAGACATAAATATGGCAAACCTTCACCAATACCAGTCGTTATTCTGTTACTACTTTCAATTATGACACCTGCACAGCAATTACTCAGAAATTACGAAGCGGCTTTTACAAATCTTGATTTTGCCAAAGAGGCCGAATACCTGGTCGACGGCTTTATTTCCGCAGGGCCAAAAGGCTCCATCGCCCAAAGCAAACAGCAGTTTCTGGAAATGGCAGGGCAAGTTTCGGAGTTTTATAAAAAAGGTGGCTTTACTGGTGTTAAGCTGCTGCAAATGTATGAAACCCCTATAACGGAGCAGTATTCTTCAGTTCAGACCCACTGGGGGGCTACGTTTCAGAAAACCGGCGATCAAATGACCGAATTTGATATTACATTTATTATCCAGCTAACCGGATCCGAGCCAAAAATATTACTGTTTATTACCCACCAGGACGAAGAGGAAATGATGAAGGAACTGGGAATAATGCAGTAATTACATTACTAAAAACAAAAGCCCCGCTTAATGGCAGGGCTTTGCTTTATACTCTTTAGGTTATACTCAATTTGTATTCTTATCCTTTACGATCTGCGCCATTAATTCGGCTTCGGTAACCAGCTTGTCACCCACATAGGCCTGGCCTTTCATCAGGCACAACCCACGGCGAACGGGAGCAATCAGGTCCAGGCGCATTACCAGTGTATCGCCGGGAACCACTTTCTCCTTAAAC
The DNA here is from genome assembly GCA_035628715.1 of Bacteroidia bacterium. GTDB lineage: Bacteria > Bacteroidota > Bacteroidia > UBA8524 > UBA8524 > SB11. The sequence continues at coordinate 2,889 of DASPJH010000384.1, read as the reverse complement.
TTCACGCTTTCAATCTTTACAAAATAGGTGCTGTAGTTTTCGGGGTCGGGCACACGGCTTAGTATCAGCACGCCGCCGGCCTGGGCCATTGCCTCAATCTGCAATACGCCAGGCATAATGGGATTGCCGGGGAAGTGTCCCTGGAAATAGTATTCGTCGCCGGTAACGTTTTTCACTGCCAGCACATGCGTAGTGCTAATCTCCATCACTTTGTCAACAAACAGGAAAGGGAATTTGTGGGGGAGGAAACGGGTAATATCGTTAATGTCGTAAACAGGTTTCTTATTCGGGTCGTAAACAGGCACACCTGCGAGGCTTTTCTTCTTCTTAATCAGCTGCTTGATTTTTTTGCCAAATGCTACGTTGGCCGCGTGCCCCGGACGGGCTGCCATAATTTGTGCGCGGAGGGGCATGCCAATCAAGGCAAGGTCACCAATTAAATCCAGTAGCTTATGGCGAGCGGGTTCGTTCTGATAGCGAAGGTCTACGTTGTTGAGGATCCCTTCTTTTTTAACCTCTACTGTAGGTTTATTAAACAGTTGAGCAAGGTGAGAAAGTTCTTTTTCATCTACTGCCTTGTCCACAATAACTATAGCGTTACTTAAATCACCACCTTTTATAAGGTTCTGACTCAGCAGCATCTCTAACTCATGTAAAAAGCAAAATGTGCGGCAGCTGGCCACTTCTTTCCTGAACTCTTTCAGGCTCGTAACCGACGCATGCTGGCTTCCTAAAACGGGTGAATTATAGTCCACCATAACGGTAAGGCGGTAGTCGTCCAGCGGCATGGCTATCATTTCCACGCCTTTGTCTTCTTCCTGGTACAACACGTTATGTGGGATAGAAAAATACTCACGCTCGGCCTCCTGCGGCTGAATGCCTATTTCCAGAATTTCATTCACAAACATTTCGGCGCTGCCATCCAGGATAGGAACTTCAGGGCCGTCCAGCTGAACGATAGCGTTATCAATTTCCAGCCCGGCCAATGCTGCCATAGCATGTTCCACCGTAGAAACACGGGCGCCATTGTACTCCAGAGTGGTTCCGCGCGAAACATCCACCACCAGATCCACATCAGCATCAATAGTGGGCTGACCGGGCAGGTCTACGCGCTGGAACTTTATTCCATGGTTTTCGGGCGCAGGTAAAAAGATCATGTTTACCATTTTGCCGGTATGCAGGCCCACGCCTGAAATTTTAACAGGTCCTTTTATTGTTGTCTGTTTCTCGTTCATCGTTATTAAAAAGCTGTAATTGAATTGCTTATAAATGCGGCGCGAAGATAGTTTATAGCAGCCGCATTACCTTACTTATTCTTCGTTTTTGGTTTCGCCGGTAATCATCCGCTCCAGGTGCAATATTTTCTTCTCCAAATCAGGCAGGTTACGAAACACCACCTGTGATTTCAGCCAATCCTTTAGGTCGAGGGCAGGAGCACCGTGCCACTGCTTGTTTTTATCGCTGATGCTTTTGCCTATACCTGCCTTGGCGCCAAACTGCGAGCCATCTGCAACGGTAAGGTGACCGGCAAAACCAACCTGGCCGGCAACTATACAGTATTTGCCCAGTTTGGTGCTGCCCGATATACCGCTTTGCGCGGCAATGGCCGTGTTTTCGCCTATCTCCACGTTATGGGCCACCTGGATAAGGTTGTCCAGCTTCACGCCCTTTTTGATAACCGTGCTGCCCATTGTGGCACGGTCTATTGAGCAATTGGAGCCTATCTCTACATTGTCTTCAATAACCACGTTACCGGTTTGGGGGGTTTTTACATAAGTGCCGTCGGTTTGCGGCGCAAAGCCAAAACCGTCAGAACCAATCACCGTCCCTGAGTGCAGGCGACAATTGCTGCCGATAATGCAGTAGGAGTATATTTTAACACCGGCAAAAATCACCGTGTTATCGCCTACATGCACGTTATCGCCTATATAGGTGTTGGGATATATTTTAACGTTATCGCCAAGGCTCACGTTTTTACCAATGTAAGCAAACGCGCCTATGTATGGGTTGGCGCCGATTTTAGCGTTTTCAGAAATATAGCAGGGCTGTTCAATGCCTGTTTTGTGGTTCTCCGGGTTAAAGAACTTGCTCAGCACCTGGGTAAATGCAGTGTAAGGGTCGTCTACCTTAATAACGGTAGCGGCTACTTTTTTTGCCGGTGCAAAATTTTTGCTGATCAACACAGCGGTTGCCTGTGTTTCGTACAGATAGTTTTCATACTTTGGATTGGCAAGAAAGGTGAGTGCTCCTTTGGTGCCCTGCTCAATCTTGCTTACTGTGAAAATCTCTGCGTTAGGGTCGCCATCTATCTCTCCGCCAAATAGTTCCCTGATTTCTTCCGCGGTAATTACCATAGACTAAATTAAGCAGCTAAATTAATACTATTTGGGATAACACAAGTAAAATTTCTGGACATCCCGGTTGAGTATGGAGATGTTGTAGTTGTCTAAAACCTCCTCTACATGGACTACTTCGCCGTTTTTTTGCAGGATGGAAATGCTTACCTGCTTGTCCGAGTACGCACTATTGTGCACGGAACCAGAAAAAACAAAATACGATAACTCGTTTTCAGACAGTTGTTTTGATTCTCTGACCTGCTGATGTACTTTAGCTATTTCGCCATTGGAAAAGGGAGTGTTCTGGAATACAATCTTAGGCAGTTTACGGTTGATTAAACTGATGGAAAGGCTTGACAACACAGGATCTTTATGGTCCATCCACACCTTTATGCTGGCGGTTATATCAAAATCGTCCAGCTTTGAGAAGTTGCCAAGACCTTCATCGGTAAAAAAATCATCCCTCGTAACCCTGTTTTTAAGGAAGTAGGCAAACGGCGGCGTACAGAAAAGCTCGTGCCCCTCCCGCGCCAGCTCCTTGGCACGCTCCATT
>DASPJH010000383.1:0-2478 GCA_035628715.1 Bacteroidia bacterium | reverse complement strand
GAGAATTGAGGTTAGACTTTATAAAACCCACCGGCATACTGTACACAACAAAGCCGCGTACATTCCAGTACCCGTTAAGGTTTACCGGGCGGGTAAGCTGGCTACCGCGGCGCAGGGTATCCACACCATCAATAACCGTATCCCTTTGCGCCACCAGGGTAGAATTACCAATATAATCCTGCGTGGTTTGTGCAAAGGCCATAATAAACAGGCTGCGGGCCTTTTGTACGTTGGTTTTCATCCAGCGGCCAAACAGCATGTGGTTCAATTCCTGTTTCAGGTTGGGGTTACCACGGCTTAGCAGCACCGGGTTGCTGTTATCGGTAACGTTTTGCAGCTGCGATACAGACGGCGCATTGGTGCGGGTGCGGTACCGTATACGGATATTGCTTTTTTCGCTGAATTTGTAGCTGAACCTTGCATTGGGCAGCAGGTTATAAAATGGCCGGTTAATATTATCCGTACGCGGGAATGACATATTTGAGTTCAGAACAGCCACCTGGTAATCCAACCCCAACGAAAGGTCGGCAGCGCTGTCAATCTTATAATCAAAATCAAGCCCGCCGCTTTGGGTGGTATAAGTAGTGTTAAAGGTGCTGGAAAGCGCCGAGTCTACCTGCGAATACTCGTTACCGGTAAAATTAAACGTGCGTTTATCCGCCTCGCTGTAATTGCGGTTTACATTGTAGGTAAACTGCAGCGTGGTTTTGCTGCTCAGCGGCTCAGTATACGATACCCTGGAAGACAGGTTATGCCCGTTGCTGTTGTTATATCCTTCCTGGTTAATAGAGTCGCCGATAACCGAACTTCCGGCATATATGGTGTTATCAGAGCGCAGGAAATTATCATTCAGCCTGTTATTGGCACCCGTTCCCAGGTTAATAGAGAACGTGCGGCCCGGTTTGGCAAACCGGTGCCGGTATAACAGGTCGTTATTAAATGTGTATCCCTGCCCGGCAGACCCATTAATTGTTTGCAGGCTGTTTATCAGTTGTTCGGCCTGCAGGCGGCTTTCGCCCATTATACTGTTGTTGGAGCCGGTAGTTTGCAGGCTTAACCGCGGTGTTAGGATAATAGAGTTGAATGAGTCAATGGTATATTCCATCCTGAAATTAAACCGGTGGTTATTGCTGTTGGTACGGTACCGGCTTTCTTCGTGATACAGCTGGCTGCTGTCACCCGAAAGGAACGTGGTGCGGTTCAGGTCCTGGTTATTTACGTTTTCAGAAGAATTAAAAAAGTAGCTGCCGGTTAGTTTCAGGCGCTTGCTCAAATCGCCACTATAATTCAGCCCGAACGAATGTGTGGTGCTGATACCTCGCTGCTGTCCCACCATAAAGTTAGAGGCTGCTCCGCCCGGGCCGCCCCTGCGCATTCCACGGCCACCTCCTCCGCCCGAGATGCCCAATAAATCCTCGCTGGCAAAATTTTGCTGGTTAATATTATTAGACATACCAATAATGGTAAACCGGTGTGCACCGTTCATTACATTCAGGCTCAGTCCCGATTGGTAGCGGTCGTTGGTGCCATACCCGGCGTATACTTTGCCAAATACCCCTTCGCGGCGGTCTTTTTTAGTAATAATATTAATGGTTTTCTGCTGGTTTCCATCGTCCACACCGCTAAATGCGGCCTGGTCGCTGGCGCGGTCAAATACCTGCACTTTATCTATCATATCGGCAGGCAGGTTTTTAAGCGCCGATGCCGGGTCTTCGCCAAAAAACTCCTTACCGTCCACCAGCACTTTTTTCACATCCTCGCCCTGGGCTTTTACCTGCCCGTTTTCAATGGTTACTCCCGGCATTTTGCGCACCAGGTCTTCGGCATTGGCATCCGGGTTGGTTTTGTATGCTTCAGAGTTAAATTCGGTGGTATCTCCTTTTTGTTTTACAGGCGGTATTTTTTCGGTAATGGTAACGCCACCCACCGCTATAGCAGTTTCAGACAGTAGTAAAGTGAATTTTTTGTTTTCAGAAACCAGTATCTCCCTGCGCAGTGTATTGTAGCTTATGTACGATGCTTCCAGCCTATATTTTCCGCTCTCAACATTTACTATTTTAAAATTTCCGTCATAATCTACCACAGCAGAGTATTTCACTACTGAATCGTTAACGGGTATAACTCTTATGAGCGCCCCAATCAGCGGCGCTTTGGATACACTGTCCTTAACAGAGCCCTCAATACTATGTGTTTGGCTATAGCCGGCAAAGGCGGGAAATATGAACAGTAACCAGGATAATTTTTTAAACATGTTGAAGTGTTATGTGTAGTTAGGATGCTTTTTAGCAGCCAGGGTTTAATGTTGTAACAAAAAAATTAATGAAGCGCCGGTTTCAGCGGCAAGGCTTGCAGTATGGGCGCTTCTGCCTGCACCAGCTCATCCAGCCGTTTGTAAACCACGTTTTTATCAAAGTAGTTCAGCGCCATTTTAACAAAAATATTGCCATGCTTGGCCTCACTTGCCCACAGCCTGTGGTA
>DASPJH010000382.1:0-2176 GCA_035628715.1 Bacteroidia bacterium | reverse complement strand
CTTTATCAGAGCTAAGCGCAAATGCTCCCGCCAGCATGTATTTTTCATCGGTGGTAAGGAAACCCTGATTGGCCTTGTAATAGTTCATTACCGGGCGGTTGGGCTTGCCAGCACGGCTGAGCACGTACAGGCTGTAAACAATCTCGCGGGCCACATATTTACGGTGGTCTATCAGTTGGCCGTTTTCATAGTACGGGTAAGATTCCACCAGCTTTGAGTTAGTACGGTAATTGATATACTCCAGCAGCCGGTCAAGCACCGAGTTGTCCACGTCATAGCCTGCTTTTTTGCATTCAATCAGGAAGTGTGCCGCATATACCGAGCTCCACCAGGATTCACTGTATCCGCCCTGCCAGTAGCTTACTGCACCGTTGTACAGCTGCATGCCCTGTATTTTCCTAACGGCCTCTTTCACATTATAAGAAGGATTCAGGTCGCTTTCGCCACCTTCCAGCCGTATTTTCTTTTTATTTACTGCACCCTTTACAAACTCGGCAAAATACAACTGAGGGAATGCTGCCGATATGGTTTGTTCCGCACAGCCGTGCGGGTAATGTACCAGGTACTGGAAACGGTCAATAAACTCAGCCATGGGGTTTTTGCTTACCACCAGCCGGGCTTCTACCGACGAGGGGATAAAATCAGCATCCAGTTCAAGTGTCTTGTTCTGGCCGGCCTGCATGGTGCCTGATGTGGCTGTTTTAAGCAGCGAGGTTGCCGGGCGCACAGTAATTTCAGTTTCGTCTACAAAAGTTTCATTCATTCCGTTAACCGATACCTTAATTTTGGCATTCCCCATTACAGGCAGGGCTTTCAGCTTAAACACAGTATTGCCTTCACGGTTGGCGCTAACGGTTACCTTTTCAGTTGTAGTGGATGCTTCCACCGGTCCGGTAATGCTTATGGTTACAGTAGTGTTGGCATTTTTAGCAGTAGTGTTGCTGATGTTAACCGGCATTTCTATTTCATCGCCGGGCGAGAAGAAGCGCGGCAGCCCGGTGTTTACCACTAGTGGGTCAGCCACAACCATACTTTTGCTCGCTGAGCCAAAAGATTTATCCTTGTAGGCTACGGCCATAATGCGCAAATCACCGCTGAATTGGGTATATCTACCTCGTAAGTAGCCTCACCGCTGCCGTTGGTAGTCAGTATTCCGCTCCAGAACGACACCAGTTTTACCCGGTTATTGCTCAGCGGGTTTACCCGTTTCTCCAATGCATACCCGTCGCCACCACTACGGCTGCGACCGGTCAGCTCGGGAAACAGGAAGGGATACAAATCGTAGCTGTTTACCTCCAATGCCCGTTTAGCATAAAAATGCCCGTGAGGGTCGGGAGTTTCAAAGTTTTTAAGGGCCAGTATACCTTCATCCACCAGTGCCAGGGTAACCTGCGCACCGGGCGTGGTTTTAACGGTTATCTTCTGTTTTGTAGTTGACCTTGATTTATCTACGGCTGTAATCTGCACCGGCAGTATAGTGGCCTTTTTCTCCACTTTCAGGCTGGCAAAACCGTGGGCCACCATTAAAGGGATATTACTGTTTTCCAACGGCTTTATCAGTGTTGCCGATACATATATATTAGGCAGAAACTCATCCTTCACAGGGATTTCAATCTCCGCCGATTTTTTGTCGGTGTTCACCACCCTGTACTCGTATATACCGTTACGCTCCAGGGTTACCAGCAATTTACCGGCAAACGGGGTTTTAAACAGCACTTTGGCATTTTCGCCCACTTCATATTTCTCCTTATCAAAAACAATGTCAACCGAACCTTCGGTATTTACATCAAATGAAGCGGTGGTGGTAGTTCCCCAGCGGTATGCATAAAAGCTGCTGCTAACATACCGGTTACTGCCCTCGCGCATTACCCTGATCTCATAAGAGCCGGAGCGTGGAGGAATGAAAGTAAAGGTAGCATCGCCGCCGCTAAAGTTTACCATACGGGTGCTAACCAGCTTTTCTACCTTTTTGGAAGTATAATAGTAGTTTGAATACCCTCTAGTTAATACCGACTGCCACTCATACTGCACCACGTTTACCAGTGCCTTTGCCCCGCGTGATGGCTTACCGTCTTTATCCAGCGCCACTAACTGAGCTTTCATAGGCTCGCCGGTGCTTACATAGTAATCATCCAGTTTGATACCGTACATTACCTGCTGGGTAAAAATATCGAAC
>DASPJH010000381.1:0-2544 GCA_035628715.1 Bacteroidia bacterium | reverse complement strand
ACAGGTGAGCAACGAAAGCGGCACCGTGTATTACGAGCAAAACCTGACCATAAAGCTGGATAAGCTGGAAACCACCCGCAGGAACGAGATATTGCTGCTGGCCCAAAACAGCCTGCTGGCTATTATTAAAGATAATAACGGCAAGTACTGGCTGATGGGCGAAACACGCGGGGCAACGCTAAGCAGCGGCAAGGGCAGCACCGGTACATCGTACAGCGATCTGAGCGGCTTTGAATTAAGTTTTCAGGCCGAAGAGCCGGAGCTGGCTAAAGAAATTGACCCCGCCCTTATAGTTGACCTTACTACCTAAAGTTAAGGTATAGTTTTCCATAAAAGTTTTGTTGCTAAGTACTCCTGCTGGGAAGCGGGGGTCCTTTTATCATTTTCTGTCGGAACTAATATTTTTAAGATGAAACGGATTTTAGGACTAAAGCCGATTTGTAGAGTTGCTGAAGGATTTTACAGGGGGGTGTTACGGCTGGAAAGCAGGCGGTTATTGGGTTTGCGGGAAGGTCGTAACAGTCGTAACAGCAATTTACCCCAAACCCCTAAAGGGGCTTTAGGCAGACAACCTGAAATCAAAGCCGGTGAAACATTTAGGGCAGCTACCTGGCGAAAGTCCCCTTTAGGGGATTTAGGGGTCAGACAAGGGTGTTACGGCTGGAAGGTACGCGGTTGTTGGATTTGCGGCAAGTCGTAACACCGTAACACGCGTAACAAATTCATCTGACTGCAATTTATAAGGCTGGTTGGCAATTGAAAGAAAGTTCTTTTCTGAATGATAGGTGGAGCGCTACAAAGCCCTTAATTACTCTCATTTTAATCTCCATTTTCTCAAAATGAGAAAAAAGAAGAGCGCGAAAGGAGGACAGCTCCTGCCATCAAAATTTTTGCAGCCTTGTAAACATAGGTGTTTCATCGTGTTTCCAAAAGATAATCACTACCCGTCGGCATGCCGTTGGATAGCTCACTGTAAATGCTTTAGGAAAATATTAAAACTATGAGACGTGGATGGATGATGACGCCGAGTGAGATTATCAGTTTGCTGGTGATAGGCGCTACAAGGAAAAGAGGCGCAGGAATTGTAACTTATGAAAACACGGGTGATGACGTACCATACTTTATTGTTAAAATTACCGATTCTCCCGCCGACTACGAGGCTTTGGACATTACTGTCAATAAAGTGGAAGCGTATAATGAAAATAAAGGCTGGCTGGAGCTGGACAATAAAAGTCGCAGCATTAATATACTAAGCCTTGCCAACGGCGTAGAAGCTATAATAGCCAGTAAGGCCAACCCTGAAACGGGTATATACACCCGCATACGCATCAGCTTTGATCAGAATGCCCGGTTAAAGCTGAAGTCTTCTGCAGCCGGTAATACGGTGGCATTAAACTGGGAAAACGGCGTGAGAGAGGCAGAGATTGAGATAGATGTGCAGGTGGATACAGGCAAGGATGCTGAAGTGCTGCTCCACTTTAATACTGCTAAATCGGTGAAAACAAGTGGAGGCAAGTACAGTATAAAACCGGTTATTACAGAAGTCCGGAGTCCCGGAACGGGAGCCCGCGGACGTGTAATGTCCGTTACTTCGGCTACCCTTGTGCTTACTGATGGCAAAATGCAGTACAGCACCAATACAGATGCCCAGGGAAACTTCCTGTTCAGGGGAATTAAACAGGGTGTGTATAAAATGATTATAACACTTGCAAAACCTGTTGCTGGCGGACAATCCGCCACTAAGGAAATAAACGGAGTGATAATTATTGAAAACGAACTAAAACAAATGGGCGAGATTTCGCTTTAATATTTTAGTAAAACATTTGTAACATTATAAATATGTTATAACATATTCCTTTGTGAGGAAGATGTAAGTAAACTTAAGAATAATACAATTATGCAACCTTTTAAGTTTTTTAGGATTATAGTGCTGGAGGATAATGAGTTTTACAACAGGCTGCTTACAAAGCAACTGAAAAACTACACCGATGTTATATCGGCCCAGAAAAATTATGGCTTTGAGATACAGTCGTACACCAACCCGGCAGACTGCCTCAATAACCTGAAAGAAGATACCGATCTGGCTTTTGTGGATTTTTACCTGGGTAACAGTGTTACAGGCCTTGAGCTAATTAAACAGATAAAAGAAAAAAGCCCCAACTGTAAAATTGTTATCATATCACAGGTACGAAGCGTTAAAACAGCATTTCATACCCTTGCTGAAGGCGCGCTTGAATACATTTTTAAAGACAGTAATGCTCTTGCCCGCAGTTGCTTCATACTGGAAGACATTATTAACTCGTCTACCAATAAAAACAACTGGCAGCTGAATTAAGCCTTTGCATTGCATAATGCAAATGGTTACATCACCATAACATGTTAACCGTACATGGCCAGAAGATTTTCATTTGAAATAAGCGTAGTAACTGTATTATCCTGTGTTTTGGCATTGGTGGCGGCTATAGCTGTGCTTACTTTCTTAAGCCTGGGACGGATTGTGAGTGAAGTGAAAGATGCCACCGAGCCCAACACCCATATTGAAGT
>DASPJH010000380.1:0-2389 GCA_035628715.1 Bacteroidia bacterium | reverse complement strand
TTTTTAGCTCTCGCTGGTGCACCAATGATGCGCAGCCATCTATTCAAATACTATTCCTGATAGCCAAATACCTGAAAGTGCAACCAGGTGAATTGCCGGCGCCGCTAAAGGGGAAGTGAGGAGGTCAACTTGTGCTGGTTCGAAGACGTTGCCCAGCCGCCAAACCGGGGGCTATTGATTTTATCTTAGCAATGCATTAACTTTAATTGCAAATTATCGGTCATGAGTGAAAACGTTTCGAAAAGCAATCACAAATCTAAAACACAGGATAATTCAACGAAGTCTAAAGAGAGCCAGAAGCCGAATACTTCTAAACCTGCTTTGCAAACTGAAAGGCCTAAGGTTAATACTTCCAGGCAGAAGAAATAAAATATTAGTGTGGCTACCCTAAAAATCAAAGTTGGAAAGAATCGTGAAGAGAGCGATCGAGCGCTCTCTTTATTGACTCAATATGGTAAGTCATTTATGGCCAGACCATATCAAGACAGCTGGTTCTATATCTTGAAGTTTTCATTCATGAAGGAAATTGCATCCTTGATCCAACAGTTAGAAAATGCAGGCATTGGTTATTCAATTGACGAACGGTTAAAGGCCCAAGCTGCAAGACCAGGACCAAAGGTAAATAGTTCAAAGAAAACATCTCGAAAGGCTTCTCCGCACCCTTAACTCCGGTTATTTATCTAAGCATTTGAAGACAAATGAATAGGATTGTAGATAGCAAAGGCATTGCTAATAGCATCCAAAGTGTAGTGTTAAACCGTTTCCACCTGTTGTCATTCAACCTCGTATTTTCCTCTATCCTAAACTGGTAATTTTCAATTTCGCTCATAGTAATAAATGTTAGCCTTTGTCCTGATGAAATTTCGCCAGCATCAGAATAAAATTCATTTGCTACCAAATCCTTAGGTTCTGACCCTGGCAAATAATATAAATTAGGCTGAATGTTCTTTAATGTTACTACTAAGCAAATGAACAAATAACATATAGCAGCAAGAGCGACAATAGTAGTATTTCCCATTACAGCTTCTTTACTCCAATTACTGATAAAATATCCTACTAAGGCTATAAGAATACCAACTATCAGGGTGATCAAATTGTTTGTTTTATCGGCTATTGCTGAGCCTATAGTAACCGTTTCACCAAGTTGCTTTTCTGCTTGTTCGAATACAAATTTCATGTCATCCAGACCACCCATGTCTTCATTCTCACTGCTAATAAACCAACGATCGTGTTCGCACATAATTTAAATTTTAGTATTTATACATAAAACGTTTTATACTAAGCTAAATCCCATAGTGTGATGAAAAAACCGTCAAAACACGGTTTTTTATCTGAATTATTTTTTGTATATGAAAAACTAACACAGCTAAGACAGCATCGCAAATTCAACTTTTTATTGTATATTTGCACTAGACAAAACCACCCTGTCATGAAAAACTACTGGAAACCCCAGCACGACGTGTTTATCCGCGGCATGCTGGCCCATGGCGACAAAATAAAAGCCTATCTCGAAGCTTACCCCAACATTTCACCGGCAGCAGCGCGGCCGGCTGCCAACCGCCTCCTCTCCTACCCGCATATCAGGCAGCGCTTAGAACCCCTGCTGCAGGAAGCTAAAAACATAGCCGTAGAAAAGCTGCAGCAAACCGCCGGCGAGCGCATGGCCGATGAACTGCTGACGGTGTATGAACAACGGTGTTTCCTGGCGCAGATAGTGCGGCGTGAGCTGAAACTGGTACGCGCCATCACGCTAAGGGACCGCGTGGTGGAGGTGGAACAGGACCTTGACCCCTTCATCATCCTCCGCGCCATAGAGCTCGACTGTAAGCTGGAGGCAGGCTATCAATGGCCCATCCGTGAAGAGGTGACCGATATACAGCTCAGCAGGCTGGTATCTTACCTGCGCTCCGGCAACCATCAAGGGGCCGGGGTACGACAACAACCGAGCGACAACCCTACAGCTGGCGAGGTGAACACCGATAAAGGGTTCGGGGTACGACAACAAATTGGAACAGATTGGCCGCCAAACCCGTCACGGGCAAGCTTTTCATTTTTCGCCCGCCCGCCGTTTGTAACAAAAAAACAGGCATAAACAGCGTGTTTTTATGAAGAAATGTAACCATGCAGCAACAAAGATTTATCACATTGGTCAGCCAATTGCTGCGCCTACTCTTCAGGTATCCGGCAACAAAGGTTATCATTTTGTACTGCCGTAATGGTGCAGCGCCTGGGGATCAAAACAAAAAAATCCCGGTTGCTTACCGCAACCGGGATCTCTATAGTTCAGGCGTATTCGGGACTATCCCGGATATTATCCCTGGTAAGACTATTTCTTTTGCAGTTTTTTCGCACCTGCTTCCCTGCCGTCAACTACCAGCTTGTATATATA
>DASPJH010000379.1:0-5925 GCA_035628715.1 Bacteroidia bacterium | reverse complement strand
GGCGAAGGAGGTCATCAAAATGGGCCTGAACCGTACTTTGGCGCCCTCAATGGCTGCCTCCAGCACAGTGGCGCCCTGGTGATGTTTCTGAACCGCAAACTCAACAATAAGCACAGCGTTTTTACCCAGCAAACCCACCAGCATCACCAATCCCACCTGGGCGTATATGTCGTTTGCCAGCCCCAGTCCTTTAATCAGGAGGAATGACCCGAAAACACCCGCCGGCAAAGAGAAAACAACGGCCAGCGGTATAATAAAGCTTTCATATTGGGCAGCCAGTACGAAATACACAAACACCAGCACGATGATGAAGATGTAAATAGCTTCGTTTCCACGCCTTGTTTCATCGTAGGAGAGTGCTGCCCAGTCTATATCATACCCGTGGGGCAGTGTTTTTGCAGCTACTTCTTTAACGGCAGCAATGGCCTCACCGCTGCTGTAGCCTTTACCAGGCCCGCCCCTGATAGCAGCGGTATTGTACATATTGTACCGGTTAATTTCATTCGGCCCCTGTTTCTTTCTAATTTTCATAAAGGCTGAAAAAGGCACCATTTCGTCCTTATCATTCTTTACATACAGGTTCATAATGTCCGACGGCAGCCGCCTGTACTCAGGTGCAGCCTGCACGAATACCTTAAAGAAACGCTGGTATTTGATAAACCCTAACTCGTAAGTGCTGCCCACGTAAATAGATAGGGTGTTCATGGCATTGCCAATGGTAACGCCTTTTTGCATAGCCAGCTGGTTATCAAATTCAATCTCGTACTGGGGATAGTTGGCGCTGAAAAAGGTGAATAAACCGGTTATTTCTTCGCGTTTTTCCAACTCATGCATAAACTCATTGGTTACCTTCTCCAGTTCGTTATAATCACCTGAGTTGGTTTTATCCAGCAGTTGCAGGGCAAACCCACCCGCAGCACCAAAGCCCGGAACAGCCGGGGGATCAAAAAACTCTATCGTGGCGCCGGGAATCTCTTTGGCTTTTTCTTCCAGTTCCTCGATGATTTCATTTACCGTATGCTCCCGTTCCGACCAGGGTTTCAGGTTGATAAGGCAGGTTCCTGCGTTGGAGCCCCGTCCTTCAGTCAATACCTCATAACCCGCTATGGATGAAACCGATTTTACACCCTCAACCGTCAGAATGGCTTCTTCCAGTTTGTTGGATAAATCATTCGTTCTTTCCAGTGTGGAGCCGGGAGGAGTTTGAATAATCGCGTACAGCATCCCCTGGTCTTCGCTGGGTATAAAACCCGAAGGCAGGTTATTGCTTATGGCAAATATGCCTAAGGCAAAAACGGCAAACATGATAACCGTTACAATCCTTCTGTGGGCTATCAGCCGTAACAACCAAACATATTTACCGGTGAGTTTTTCAAACCCCCTGTTAAAACCGTCAAGCGCCCGGTTGAGCCAGGTTTTTTTCCGTGGCTTTCCATGGTTGTTCTTTAAAATCATGGCGCAAAGCACCGGGGTTACCGTAAGCGCCACTATACCGGAAAGAACGATGGACGATGCCATGGTAATGGAAAACTGCCGGTAAAATGTACCCACAGGCCCCGTCATAAACGATACCGGGACAAACACCGATACCATCAGAAGGGTAATGGCAATAACAGCCCCGCTAATCTCTCCCAGCACTTTTTGTACAGCCCGGTAAGGGGTTAGGTGGGGTTCTTCTTCCATTTTTGCATGCACAGCCTCCACTACTACAATTGCATCGTCCACCACAATACCAATAGCCAGTACCAGCGCAAACAGGGTGATCATGTTGATGGTAAGCCCGAAAATCTGCATAAACAGGAATGCGCCCACCAATGATATAGGCACAGCGAGCGTTGGAATTAGCGTAGAGCGCCAGTCGCCCAGGAATATAAACACCACCAGCGCCACCAGTATAAAGGCATCGCGCAGGGTATGGATTACATTGTCGATAGAGGCGTCAAGGAAGTTGGAAACATCGTAGCTGACTTCGTAATCCATTCCCGGCGGGAATGATTTTTTCAGTTCGTCCAGCTTTACCTTTACTTCCTCAATTACCTCGCTGGCATTGCTGCCATAGGTTTGCTTCAGCACAATAGCAGCTGAAGGATGCCCGTTCATGTTGGAATAGATATCGTAGTATTCGCTGCCCAGCGAAACGGTGGCCACATCCTTTAACCGGAGGACTTCACCATCGGGATTGGCTTTTACAATTACATCTTCGTACTGCCCGGGCTCACTGTATCTGTCAGAGTAGGCCAGCACATATTCAAGCGCTTCTGCCCGGCTGCCGTCTCCCCGGCCTATCCTTCCGGCCTTACCAATGATGCTCTGGTCGGCCAGCGCCTCCATTATCTCGTCGGGTGAAATTTTGTAGGCCCGCATACGGTCGGGGTTCAGCCACACGCGCATGGCGTATTGCCTGCTGCCCAATATCCTCACCTGGCCTATACCGTTTATACGCTGCAACTCAGGCACCATGTTCACCCCTGCATAGTTGAACAGGAATTTCATGTTGGCGCTCGTATCCTTACTGTAAAGGTTAACGTACATCAACATACTGGGAATTACCGGGGTGATGATAACACCTTCGCGCTGCACCAGGTCGGGCAGGCGGTTCCGTACCTGCTCCACCCGGTTGGAAACCTGCACCAATGCCTGGTTAATATCGGTGCCCGGCTCAAATATTACCTGGATGTTCGCCTCGCCGGCGCTGGTAGCATCGGACAGCATGTATCTCATGCCCCATGCCCCGTTTATAGCCTGTTCCAACGGGATAATTACAGATTCGGTAAGTGATTTGGCACTGGCCCCGGGGTATGATGCACTCACCATTACCACCGGAGGGGCCACCTCGGGAAACTGGGACGTAGGCAGAGTTTCGATAGCCAGTACGCCCAGGAATATGATTACAAGTGATACTACTATGGCGAGTACCGGCCTGTGTATGAATTTATTAAACATTTGATTTTCAACTATTTAATTATTCAACATACACTTTCAGGTGTTGCAGCACCTTTTGTGGTTCCTCGTACTCATAGGTTATTTTATCGCCGTTCCTAACCTTTCGTATTCCTTCCAGCAGTATCCTGTCTTTTTCAGTCAAACCGCTTTTCACCACATATATGTCGGGCATTTCAGCGGCAATGGTTATCTCTTTCTGCTTCACCACATTATCCTTATCCACTACAAAAACATATTTCTTTTCCAGCACCTCAAACGTGGCTTTCTGCGGGATGATCAGCGCGTTTCTCAGCGGCACGGCCATTTGAATGTTGCCCGTTTCACCGTGTCTTAGTAAACCCTTGGGATTGGGGAAAGTGGCCCGGAAGGCAATGTTTCCTGTTTCGTTATTAAAATCCGCTTCAATGGTTTCCACCACGCCGGGGTATTCAAACAGCTGCTGGTTGGCCATTAACAGTGAAACCTTTGCATTGTCCTTTTGCACTTTTGATTTATAGTCCAGGTATTCTGCTTCAGGAACATTAAAATACACCCACATCTTGCTGTTGTCGGAGAGGTTGGTAAGCAATTCCCCTTCCTCCAGAAGGCTGCCCTGCCTCACAAAAAAGCGGTCCATTATGCCGCTAAACGGGGCGCGTATTTCAGTAAAACCTAAGTGAACCTGCGCCAGCGTTAATTTGGCTTTGGCCTCGTTCAGCTTGGCTTTGGCCATTGCCAGCTCATTTTTTGATACCACATTGCTGTCAGCAAGCACCTTGGTATTCTGGTATTCTATTTCAGCAAAGTCGGCTTCGGCCTGGGCCTTTTGCATTTCCGCCTGGTACAGGGCAGGCATGATCTGGAACATCAGCTGCCCCTCTTTTACAAACTGGCCTTCGTCTACATAAATTTTTTGTAAGTAGCCTCTTTCCAGGGCTCTTAGTTCAATATGCTGTATGGAATGTATCTGGCAAACGTATTCCCGGGTGGTTAGTGTATCTTTTTTTAAAGGGCTGGTAACTAAAAACTTAATTTCCTCTTTTTTTTCTTCTTCATGGTGTTTGCAGCTGGTAAAACACAGTAATGCAAGCAAGCCCGTGAGCATGAGAACGTTTCTCATATTTTTATTTTTAATGAATTGGTTATTGAACAGTGCCCATCACCAATTTTTTTATGTTTTGCTATTCTACCGATAAGATGCGTACGGAATTTTAGAGCCCCGCCGTACAGAAACGGGGTTTGTGATTTGACACCAAATGCTACGACAAAGGCAAAATCATGCCCCTGCAGCGCTGCATTTGCAAATCAATAAATAAATTAACCGTAGAAAGTAAAGGAGCAGTTGAGACAGTAGAGACTCTGATGCTGATGATTAAGCGCCTGGAAGGCCGAGTGGGTAAAGGCGTAATACTGCCGTACAACAACAGTTTCAGCTGCTGAAAACAAACTGAGCCAGAATTCAGTCCTTAGTTCGGGCTCTATTTCTGTCCCACTGTTGTGCTTTAAATCAATTTGTTCGGTAATCTCAGTGCTTACATTGGTAAGCTTCCTGATTTTTGCCGTAGAATGGAGAAAAGCCTGGGGAAAAGCATAAAAAGCAGCGGCAAACAATACAAGCAGCACAAGTAAGGCCTTGAAGGCCCTGTGATTAATATATTTTGCTGTTTGCACCATGAATGGTTTTCCGGTAAATAAGACGGCAAATGTAATACCGCTCTGAAAAAAACGTAAAGAAATCTACTGATTTTTATAATAGAAAAAAATGAGCGTTAAAACTTGCCAAACCAGCTAGCCACCTTCATTTGCAACACGCCTATAATGGCCTCCCAGAAAATCCCCTTGCTCATTTTAGATTCACCCTCGCTGCGGTCGGTAAATATGATGGGCACTTCGGTAATTTTAAACTTACGCTTCCAGGCCCTGAATTTCATTTCAATCTGAAAGGCGTATCCTTTAAATTTAATTTCATCCAGCCCTATAGATTCCAGCAACTTGCGGCGGTAGCATACAAACCCGGCGGTGGTATCGTTTATCTTCATGCCGGTAATAAAGCGCACGTACTTGCTGGCAAAAAAGCTCATCAGCACGCGGCCCATAGGCCAGTTTACCACGTTCACACCTATTACATACCGCGAGCCTACTGCTAAATCGTAGCCGTCAATTTCACAGGCATGGCACAGGCGTATTAAATCATCGGGATTATGAGAAAAATCGGCGTCAATTTCAAAAAAATACTCGTACTGTTTCTCAAGTCCCCACTTAAAGCCGGCTATATATGCGCGGCCCAGCCCGTCTTTCACTTTTCTTTCCAGCAAATGCAGGCGGTCAGGGTAATCTGCAAAAAGACTTTTTACAATAGCGCCGGTACCGTCAGGAGAAGAATCATCTACCACCAGTAAGTCAAAGTGTACGGGCAAATCCATGATGCGCCGTATCATTTTTTCGATGTTCTCTTTCTCGTTGTATGTGGGTAATATAACTAACCGGTGACTCAAGTATTCTGTGTTTTAACCGGGCGAAAATAATTATTAAGGCATGAAGTATCAAATGAATAACGATGAAGCGTAATTTTAAATCTAAGGTATTGTTATGTATTTGTGTTTGGGCAACAGTTACCTTTGTAATTCTGAAAAAATGAAGGCTGTTTTTTTTGACCGCGACGGGGTATTGAACAAAGAACTGGGAAAATATGTGACCCATGCAGACGAGCTGGAAGTGAACAACTGGGTAGTACCCTTTATGCGAACGCTGAAAGAGGCAGGCTATTCTTTTTTTATAATTACCAACCAGGGAGGCATTGCCCGGCAGTTATACACTGAAAATGACCTGTTTGGTATACACACCAAACTTTTGAGCACGCTGGCAGGGCACGGACTTACATTTACCGAGGTTTTTTACTGCCCGCACCACCCTGTAACATCGCACTGCCTGTGCCGCAAGCCTGATAACCTGATGCTTGAGAAAGCAATTGCCAAATATGGGGTGAATACTTCACAATCATTT
>DASPJH010000378.1:0-3106 GCA_035628715.1 Bacteroidia bacterium | reverse complement strand
TTTGGCTATTTAATGTACAGTGCACTGTTTGCGGCTGTAGGCTCGGCAGTGGATAACGAAACCGATACCCAGCAGTTTATGTGGCCTATAACCATGCCCATTATTTTCTCAATAGTAGTGGCCTCTTCATCCGTATTTAATAATCCTCACAGCACACTTGCCTACTGGTTCAGTATTTTTCCGCTTACGGCACCGGTCACCATGATGGCCCGCCTGCCCTTTATACAGGGTCATGAGTGGGATTTAGTAATTTCAATGGTATTATTAATAGTTGGTTTTTTGGGTGCAACATGGCTGGCAGCCCGTATTTACAGAACCGGAATATTAATGTATGGCAAAAAACCTTCGTATAAAGAACTGTTTAAGTGGCTTACTTACAAAGGCTAAAATACAAGATGCGAGATAATCTGAGGTTTTTTGGCAAAATTTGTGTTAATTTTGTGGTACCAAACTATACAGGCATATGAATTATCTTAGACTTTTTGCAACGGGGATATTCTTTTTGGCGGCCTCTTCAGCTATTACAGCACAGGAAATAGTGAAGGATCCACTTATGAAGCTGACCGGCCACACAGGCGATGTGGAAGCCGTTGTATATGCTCCTAACGGTAAATTTATAGCTTCGGGCGGTTGGGACAATACCATTAAAATATGGAATACCGACGGTACTTTATCACATACGTTTAAAGCCCATGATGCAGCAGTGCGTTGCCTTTCCTACAGTCGCGACGGTAAGTTCATCATCAGCGGTTCCAGCGATAATTCCGTTAAAATATGGGACAGTGCCTGGAATGCTAAATACAGTCTTTACGGTCACCAAAATACCGTAAGAACCGTAATGGTAGATCCTAAAATGCGTTTTGCCTATTCCGGTTCGGAAGATGGCATTGTGAAAATGTGGGATTTAGTGAAAAGGGGCGAATCGCGCAATCTCCAAAAATTTACAAAACCAGTTAATTCACTGGCAATGAGCCTCACAGGCACCGATATTTTTGTAGGCACACAAGGGCCCGATATATACAAACTGAATGTGCGCGGCGAAATCAAAGCCACTTTCAAGGGCCACACCGATGAAATAAACTCGCTTGCCTTTGCCCTCAATAATAAATACCTGGTGTCAGGTTCTTCGGATAAAACAGCCATAATATGGAACGTGCAAACGGGTAAGCAGGAAAAGGTACTTACCGGCCATGAATGGAAAGTTGTTGCAGTAGCTTTTTCTCTTGACTCAAGGTTTGTTGTAACTGGTTCAACCGATGGCACTGTGAAATTGTGGGAAGTAGCCACTGGCAACCTGCTCTATACTTTTGAGGGAGGATATGCTACGGTACTGTCCGTTGCCATGTCGCCCGACTTGACGCGTATAATCACTTCGGGTAAGTTTGAGAAAACTGCGGCTGGAGAAAGCCCTTACGCCATTTATATGTGGGAAAGCCACCAGGAAACGGAAGCTGCCCGCCTTTTAAGACTGAAAAAACATGCCCAGGACTCCATTAAACAGCTGAAAGAAATACAAAAGCTGAAGCAGGACTCTATTAAGCGCTATAATGACTCAATGAAAAGGGTGAATGATTCGCTGAAGAAACTGCCCAAGCAGGCGCCGAAAAAAGACGAACAGCCTAAAAAGCCTGAACCTGCGCCAGGTAATAACAAAACAGGAACCAACAACAAGAACATAGCTCCGAACAGGCGGGATTAATGCCTGCCCCGGTAAAGTAATATAGATATGGAAGAACATTTTAAATTTATCGGGGATAAACTATACCATCGAATGTCGGAGTATGCCAAGGATATTTCTGAAAAAGGTGAAGAATCATTAGACCGGATGGCAAAGCTGCCTGATTTCCTACATGAATCTGCAAATCAGCTGAATGAAATCCTTGATGAGTATTTCCCTGAAATTTCTGAAACAGATTTTGACGAGATTCTGGAGTATGCAAAGCCTATAATAAATGACCTGAACCGCAGGTTTGTAACCTCGGACGAACTGCTGGATTAAACCGGGCACGGGCTTGGCGGCTGATACAGTCTCGTAATTTACTTCTTCTTCACTTTCGTATACACCAATTCTGTAAAATCCGACCCGTTTTCGTTAGGTACCCAAAAAACAAGCCTTGTTTCGCTCAGGCTGCCTATTTCATACATCATTCCATCGTTGCCATACACATTAAAAATGGTCAGCATACCCGAGTCGTCATTATACTGGTAAATCTTAACCTGCTCAAGGTTGCTATGTGTATTGGTGAGTACGCTATCGCCTGGTTCTGTGAAAAAAACCGTATCCATCAAAAAAATCTTTGCCGTGTCGGCCTGTTTGGGTAGCTTTTTAGCGTCCAGCACGGCCCATGTCCCCGGCAGCCATTTTTCAACATCCTCTTTTTTTGGTGTTTCAGCTTTGTTCTGTCCAAAAAGAAAGGTGGGGAACAACAGGACGCAGGGTAACAGTATCAGTAGTTTTTTCATAGTTTTAATTTTGTAAGTGAATATAGAACAGGCGAAGAGTAATAGAGTTTGATGCGTTAATGGTTCAGCTACTTTAGTCATGCTGAACTTGTTTCAGCATCTCAACTGTATTAATGTCTGATACAACCAGTTTGAGGGCTGAGAACCTGAAACAAAGTTCAGGTTAACTAAAGGCTCGCGCACTCTGGCTCCCCAATCAGCTAATAATCTCATCAGCTCATCATCTAATCAAAACTCCTGTTTGCTCCAGGCTTTATAAAACGCAGCCTGCTCACTGGTTGGATTCGATATTTTTTCAATACGGTAGTGTGGCAGGTACTCTTTGCCGTCTGCTTCAAGCCTGCAAAGCTTAGTGTTGTGGATTGATTTAACCGCTAATTCAAGTACCAGGAAGTTACTGCCATTAATTACTTCGTTCAAAGCATCGGGTGTTTTTATAACTTCACCATTGGCCGACAGTATAGTGGCTGATTGCGGCAAACCTGCTTCATCAGCCGGGCTGCCTTCCACTACGGTTAAAACATGCAGCGACTCACCGTGAACGGAGGCTTTAAAACCAAAATTTCGTTCGTACAGGTGGTCGGCCGGGTCGGTTGCCAATTGCAAACCCAGTTGGTCCAGGGTAGCGGGCAGGTATTTTTCA
>DASPJH010000377.1:0-5379 GCA_035628715.1 Bacteroidia bacterium | reverse complement strand
TACGGTAAGGAGTATAAATACGCCCATGATTACGATAAAAACTTCGTGGATATAGAGTTTCTGCCCGATGCCATTAGCGGCACCAAATTATACAACCCGGGCAACAATGCCCGTGAGGCGGAATTACGGAAGTTTTTGAAGGATAGATGGAAGGATAAATATGGATACTGATTGAGGGGTAAGCATCGTTTGGTTTGTATACTATATAAACCTATGTGCTATGAAAACAATCCTGTTATCACTTGTTCTTTGTATTAGTATCCAGGGTATTGCGCAAAAAGATACCGTTCCGTTTGCGGATCGGTTTACGTTGTTGCCGGTTCCTCACCGACCCGATTTCAGCATCAGTCCTGACTATCCTACCATCCGGATGTCAAATGCGGATTCCAAATGGCACAATATGCTGGGTGGCAATGTACCGCTGGTAGAGTATAACCAGTCGGGTCACAAAGGCGTAATAGCTACATCGGGGTATGTAGAGCTACACAATGTAGCTGAAGACCAGCTTATGTCGTGGCAGCTGTGGAGGGGCAACCTGGGATTGGATTTTTATTACTATCCCCGCCTGCGCAGCCAGCAGCACAGTCTGCGCCTCGGTGCTTTATTTCACCACGAGAGCCAGCACGTTACGGATATGGACTGGTATGCGTTTATATACCTGAAAAATCCAGCCCTGTTCCAAAATGCTTCCGCGCGCTCATTTGAGTACCAGGCGCTGGACATAAAGCACGAGTGGATGCTGAAGCGTGTGCCCGTAATGCTGTACAACCGGGTAATGGTAAGGACGTTTTCAGAACCCATGCTGGATTCTGCAACCCGGCAAATGTTGTCGTCATTTACCATTGAAAGTGGTATACGGGTAAGAATTGAAGACGGATTTTGGGTATATACGCAAGGATATTATGAGTCCATACGAAATAATTTTGTAGCTGCTGAAAGCCCTTATATAGGCAACTGGAATAAGCAGCCTTTTAAATACCTGTACGGCGAAGTGGGCGTTTGGCTGACCCCAAACCGCAACAGCCGCAGCATGAATTTTTACCTTACCTGACGTAAAGGAAATGGCCGCGGGTTGGATTTTGTGCAGGATAACGACCAGTTTTTAGCCGGGTGGGGGTTCAGGTTTAATTTATAATGTCACAATTTGGCGCATTTACCAATTACTTATAAATTGAGCCAAAAAAGCGTTTGAAAAGGATAGTATATAACGTTTTAAAGTTTACTTACCGGCTGGTTATTTTCCTGCTGTTAACGCTGGTTACACAGGTGGGCGGGATTATATACCTGGTATCGCTGCTGCCGTTTTTATTTATTACGATTAAAAACCGGTGGCTGTTACGGGTGAGCCGGGTAATGAGTTTTATTATCCTGTATACGGTATGCAGTTTATGGATAATACCTGCATTGGCTAAAGCAAACGGGCGGGTAACACTGCCTGTACGTTCAAATCCATACCTGAAGCCTGCTGTGCCAATAACCTGGTTGTTCAACCGCCATTATGTGAAACCGGGGTTAAAAGCATTAATGGAACAGGAAAGCAGGGAAATGACAGTGAAATACGATGGGTTAATTACCTTTTATTTAGAAGCTAATTTCCCGTTTTTCAATGGGTACCCTTTGTGGCCGCATATTACGCATGATGATGGTAATAAGCTGGATTTGGCGTTTTATTATACCAAGCCCAATGCTGGTGCACAGCAAAAGGGCAGTCCTTCCATTATAGGCTACGGAGTATGCGAACCGCCAAAGCCAGGTGAAATAAACCTGCCTGAGAAGTGTGAAGACGAGGGACACTGGAAGTATAATTTCATGAGTAAATATATTCCGCAGGGTAAAAAGAAGGATTTTGTGTTTGACGAGGATAAAACAAAAGAGCTGTTAAACAGGCTGGCTAAAAACGGTAAAGTACGTATGATTTTTATCGAGCCGCATTTAAAGCAACGGTTTAAAGTAAAAGACGCCAAAGTGAGGATGCACGGCTGCTGGACGGTACGTCACGATGATCACATACATATCAGCGTGAGGTAAAATAATTAATCCATGGCATTTTAATGCCTTGCTACAGGAGCGCGGTCAATTGCCGGTTGTTCTTCTTTTTCAGGATTAAATTCGTCAGAAATAACATCTGAAATTTCAGCCCAGGTCAGTTGTATTTCAATGGCGCCTTCAGCGTATGAAGCGACTTCATAAGGGTTGTAGCGGAATAAAATGCCTTTGTCGTTTAACCTGAAGTTATTGGGCAAATAAAAGATATTATCTTTAAACAGGTAGCCGGCATCTTCCAATGAAGTGCCTGCAGGTACGTTCTTTCTCTTCCTGAATTTTTTTTCGGCCAGCTGGTTTAGTTTTTTGTTATAACCGGGCTTAAAAATATGGTCTAAAGTAATCTGCCTGCCGGTTGACGGATTAAAGTTATACCAGTTGGTAAAGCTGTTGGGGTGCGCACCACCTGCATAACTTTGCTCACTGTGGGCTATGGTGAATATTTTACGGGTATTTTCAATAACGGTAAACTGGCGGTTATAATACCAGGCGCCTATATATTCCTGCCCGTTAGCATTAGCCTCTTCTCGGGCAGCCTTATAGGTTTCGTAATAAGGTTCCAGCAGGCTGTTAATGCCGTTGGCCGGCTTATCACCAATAAGAGGGCTGTATAGCTTGCTGCGGATAAGGTAATTAATGGAGTCGGCCACAAAGCTGTGCAGGCGTATTTCTACCAGCGGGAAAGTGGCAGTAAAACTGGCACAGTTGGCTGTATCCGACTGGCAGTCAGCAATTTTTTTGCTGAACCGCTCCAGGGTATAATAAATAGTGTCAGAAGGAAGAACCTTTACTTCAAGGGTGTCTGTTTGTTTAGGAGGCTCTGTATAGGCTTTATGTTCCTGTTTCGGGCTTTCGCAGGCCATTAGCCCGGCCAGTGGGAGTAGTAGCAGCAGTCTGTTCATTAGGTATAGTTTTTAACTTTGCACATCCTTCGTAGGTAAAATCACCGAATTTAACTTTTGCTGAAAAGCGGCTTTGCTTACTGCCGGAAGCGCCTGTGCATATTTTTTCAATTACAATTATTTCTAAATGTTCCCAGTTTTCATTTCCGGTAGCATAGTAAAATATTCTGCCAACCCCAGCAGAATCTCGTATCTGGGGCTCAATCAGGGGAAAATATGCAAGTGTGTCGTTTGGATAGCCGGCTGTAAATTTAATATTCACCTCTTCAAAGGTTATTGCCCAGCTGGGGTTATTGCCTGAACAATTAAAAATGGGTTTGCCGGTAATGGTTTTGCAATTTTTTGCTGGAGCTGTATCAGCAAATTCCACTACGTTTTTAACCGACATAATATTATCAAATGCCGATGCAGCCCCGGTAGTGGCAGGAGGCAGTAAATCCGCTTCAAATGAAAAATATACTCTCTGGTAGGTTTCCTTAGCAATTTTTTTGTAGGCTTCCTGTACTTGCCCGGTTTTGTCCTCCAGCCAGTATTCCTTACCGCTGCCGCAGTCAGTAAAGGTTGTATAGCCTTCTTCCCAAACTACAAAACCTTTAAAGGTATTTTCAGGTTTTTTTTTGTTTTTGCATGCGCCAAAAGCGGCAATTACCAATAATATAAGGACAGTATTTTTTAGCATACGGGTCAAAAATAACTACTTATTTTTAGAGTCGGGCAATAAACAATAAAAGCAGGCTGTTGGGCCTGCTTTTTATCAGATTTAAAATCAAAATTATTGGATGATTACCCCATCGGCTTCAAACTCGTATTCTACTTTTGTTTCAAATTGTTGCCCGTTTGCTTCAGGGTTTTCGCCAGCATCTTCGGCCAGGTGTTTCTGACGCTCAACAGTGGTGGTAGTGCTTCTTAAAACGCCTTGCGCAATAGCTGTTTTTCCGGAAGCATCTTTAGGGATTGAGAATGAATGATCTTTTGTAATGATGCGCACGTGCTCGCCTTCTTTAGTTTCTAAGTTAAACCAGCATCCTTTAGACTGGCACACCTTTACAATTTTCCCAATCACCTTGCCTTTTTTTTCTGGTCCCTCAGCAGTAGCCATAAACTCAGCTACCGGAACCGCGCCATCAGCGGTTATATTCTGATCACCAAATTTACCAGTGCTTGCTTGTTTCTCCTCGCAGGCTGCCAATGCAGTTACAGCCATTAAAACCATTATTATTATTTTCATGAATCAGTTTTCAATAATTATTTCAAAGTTACTTTTTTCCCGTTTTGCACAAGGTTCATTTCCTTCACAATATGGGTAGCACCGGCCAGCTTGTCAATCAGGAACAGCACATAGCGGACATCCACATTGATAGTGCGCTTGTAACGGTCGTCGTAAACAATATCACCGCTCATGGCTTCCCAGTTTCCGTCAAAGGCTAAACCAATCAGCTCACCCTTGCCGTTTACCACAGGGCTTCCAGAGTTACCGCCGGTAATATCGTTATCTGTAATAAAACAAGTAACAAGCTCGCCGGTCTTCTTGTCGCCATATATGCCAAAATCATTGTTTTTGTTCAGTTCCATAAGCCGGGCCGGTGCATCAAACTCGTCGTCGCCGGGTACAAATTTCTCTTCCACACCGTCAAGGGTGGTTACATAGCTGTATGAAACGCCATCCTTAGGTTTATAAGACCTTACTGAGCCGTAAGTAAGGCGCATAGTGCTATTGGCATCGGGGTAAAAGGTTCTGGTTTTGTCCATTTCCATAAGCCCTTTTATGTACAGGCTGCCTTGCTCTTCAACGGTTTTGTTGAAAGCATTTACCCTGGCTTCATAGTTAGCCTGATAGTTATCTACTACTGATTTAACTACCTTATAGGCTGGGTCGGCCTGTAATTGCTCGAGGCTCGGGTTGGCAAAAAATGCATTCATTTTTTCCTGAGAGTTCATCATTGTAGATGCCATCATCTCGTCAGTATACTTTGCAAAGGCTTCTTCAGGCGTGGTGCCGGGGTATTTAGCCAATATCTCGCCAAATATAGCCGGGTGCTGATCTTTAGGAACCTCAATATAAAACATGGTTAGCATAGCTGCGGTAATGTTTCTCTCTGCAGGTGCGTTGTACAGTTTCATATAGGCCTCTGAACGTTTCTTAAGGCCATCAATAGTTTTTTGTTTCGCTTCTGCATTACCATCGGCTCCCATGGCTTTTTCAAGGAATATGAAGTTGGCAGCCATACCAAACACCAATGCTCCGCTGATACCCTGGTCCATATAAGTACGCAGGGTGCTTACAGGCAGGTAGTCCTGGTAAGCTTTTTCAAGTGTGGGGAATATATCCTTGTATTCGGCCTTGTCAGCAGCCCATGCTTTGAAGCGGGTTTCCTCGGCTTTTTTATAGTCTACCACTTTCAGGCGTTTTATCTGCTCAGTCTGGCCAATGAAG
>DASPJH010000376.1:0-6492 GCA_035628715.1 Bacteroidia bacterium | reverse complement strand
TCAAAAATATTACTGTGCATCATAAATACCAGCGTATCCCCGGCAAATTTTATATGTGCCTCAAATTCGCCTATATCATAAAATTTCACTTCAATATTGGTGGACAGCCCGGTTATCTGGTTATTAAGGTTCTGCTCATAGCCTTTCATAACCTTTTTAAACTCGTTCATTACATCCACGGTATGCTGGTAAGCCTCCTGCTTTGCCACAGACTTACTCCGCATTATCTTTACTATCTCGTTAATCCGCGTTTTGGGCATAAATAGTTACTTTAACCAAACAAATATACAAACCTGTTTCATATACAGCTTCTTATAACTAAACAATCGGAAAGGGGGGAAAGTTCGCCCCAGTGATCAATCGTCGTGAACTATTGTTTAATTGAATGCAGGATTTTTGAATTGTAAATTGTTTGTGTCCCCAATTAATGGTAATTCAAGTAACATTTTCGTCGGTTTAAAAAATATATGCCACCTTGTTAGGAAATCTAAAATTCAATCTTAACTTTGCACTACAAAGTGCTTTTATAAATGAATAATGAAGCAAGTCCAATAAACGACCTAAAAGAAATACGCAGCCTGATGGAGCGCTCCAGCAGGTTTATGTCGCTCAGCGGATTGTCAGGTGTGTCGGCTGGCGTATGCGGGCTGGCAGCAGCGTTTTTTACCCATTGGTATCTGAGCCGGGAGGGGTTAAGAGATGATTATGTGAGTAATACCCTTGACAAGACGATGGAGTACAAGGTAATTGTAAACCTGTTTTTTATCGGGGTTGTGACCCTTTTTCTGGCGGTAGGCTCGGCAACCTACTTTACACTGAGAAAAACTGTCCGTACCGGCGGCCGGGCCTGGGATACCACATCAAAGCGGCTGATGGTAAACATACTGATGCCGCTTATAACCGGTGGTATTTACTGCATGGCATTGATATACCATGGGGAATATGGGCTGGTGGCGCCTTCAACCCTGGTGTTTTACGGGCTTGCTTTACTGAACGGCAGTAAATATACCCTGAACGATATCAGGTATTTAGGCGTTAGCCAGATTGTATTGGGCATAATATCACTGTTTTATATAGGCTACGGACTTGAATTTTGGGCGCTTGGCTTTGGTGTGCTGCACATTGTATATGGCGGAGCCATGTGGTATAAATACGACCGTAAGGGATGAAACCACTTTTAGAGGGATTTAATAAGGCATTTGAGAACCGCACCCGGCTGGCTATTATGAGCGTGCTGGTGGTGAACAATGCCGTGGACTTTAATACACTTAAGGAGACACTGCAGGTAACGGACGGGAACCTGGCCAGCCACATTACTGCGTTGGAAAAGGCGAAATACCTGGAGGTGCGGAAGGGTTTCATAGGCCGGAAAACCAACACCACCTACGTGGCGACCAGGGAGGGAATTAAGGCGTTTAAAGACCACCTGGACAGTTTGGAGCAGTTTATTAAGGATATTGATTAAAACCTCATAACCCTCCGAATAATTGGCCACGTAGGGGTTCAAGAAATTGAACCCAGAAATTGAACCCGAAATTAAAACAAACAATTAAACCGGCTTGTTTCCGGTTTTGCAGATAATAGGGCACAAAATATTGTGCCCCTGCAGGGCCGTAAAAGGCCAATTTTTTGAATTATTTACTTTGAAACACAAAGTGCTTTTAAAATAAAAACATGAGCGAACCGACCGCTATAAGAGAGTTGAGAACGGCCTACAAGGCTATACTGATATTATTAATGATAAATAATATAGCGGGTATTGCATTAAATCCGTTATCTTTCTTTTTAGGGTTAATTTTTGGCTTAGCAATACCAGGCGCATTTCTGGCTGTACACTATACAGCTGCAGCAATGCGTAGAGAGCCCTTGATAGATGGTATTATTCCACTAATTGCCATAGCATATAATATATTTATCTACAATCTTCTTTCGGACAACCTGCTGAAAGCAGAAACTATCGGCGGCACTGCCTGGCCTATCATCAACATCACACTCAACGGTATAGTCCTCGGTATAGCAGTTTACGCCCACTATAAATTGAAATCAATTCATAAACATACATTAAATAACTAAATATTATGAACACCCAAATAACCACACTGCAAAACCTGCTCCGCCAAAAAGACGAAGTAGAAAGCCGTACCCTCGGCGAAGGACTTACCACCCAGGAAATGGGCACCCTGTTTGCCCTCTGCCTTAGCCTTTTTTTAGGCTACGGATTACTCATTGGGGCTAATTACGGCTGGCAGCAGGCATTGGTGTCGGCAGTAAAGCTGCCCATGCTGTTCTTGCTTACATCGGCTATCTGTTTCCCCACTTTGTACATGTTCCTTACTTACCTGGGCATACAGCAGGGTTTGCGCCAATTGCTGGGACTGTTGCTGCTAAGTCTCACCTACATCAGCCTGGTGCTGGCCGCTTTTGCCCCGGTCACGTTTTTTTTCTTAATTACTACCGACGGGTATGAGTTTTACAAATTCATAAATATTGTAATATTCTCTATCGGCGGTTATATTGGCATCCGGCTGTTTTACCGCAATATCAATGCAATAATTATTAAAACCTGGCGAACCAAAACCACCTTTAGCACCGGCCAGGGAGATGTTACGCTGGAAACCCAGGGCGATAATACCGGCAAAGCCCGGTGGTTCCTCACCGGCTGGGCACTGATGTTTGCCTTTATTGGCGCGCAGTTATCCTTTACACTGAGTCCATTTTTTGGTGACCCTAATATCGGTTTCATGTTCATCAATGATAACGGGGGCAATTTTTTTGAAGATGTACTTAAAACTATATCAAATATTAAATAACTCTTATAATGAAAATTAAGGATATATTAATCACCCTCGGCGGCTTCTTGTTCTCCTACCTGTTTTACCAGCAGGAGCCGGGTATCAACCTCACTGTTTTCAGCATATATATAATTGCCTGCCTGGCTATGTTATACCCGCAAGCCCCAAAAAACTCTAATTGGTGGCTTGCAGCAGGTGCATTGCTGATAGCATCCGGCTGTATGGCATGGTATTCAAATGCTTTATGTTTTTTTGCCACCCTGTTTTCGTGGGTACTGTTGTCGGCATATACCTTCCGGCACAACGAGGCGGCATTGCTCAATTTTATTCAGGGTGGCTTTAGTTTAGTATTATCGGTGCCCAAATTTTTTAAAGGGCTGTACCTGGGCAGGCTGCGGAAAAGTAAAAAAGAGGGAGCCATGGTTAAAAACATACTGGTATATGTACTTATAACAGGTGTACTATTTATCTTCTTAATTTTATATGCTAACGCCAGCAGTGTTTTTGGTGAGTTTTTACAGCAAATAGATTTAAGTTTTATTTCCTTCGGATGGCTGTTTGTTGCTGTTGTAGGGTTTTTTATCATGCACGGTCTTGTAAAGCACCGTCGCCTGAAGGCCGCAGACTATTATGAAAAGAAACTGTCTGCTCCTCTGGCTGCACCCACCGGAATATTTGCCATAATTACCGATAAATTAAAACTGGAAAACAAAGCGGGAACGCTATTGCTCGCATTGCTGAATTTATTGCTGTTGATGGTAAATATTTCAGATATAGTGTTTTTATCACAGGGGCAGGAAGATTTTGAGCCGGGCAAGTACCATGAACTGGTGCACCAGGGCGTTGGGGCGTTGATTTTCTCTATTATACTTGCCGTAGTTATATTATTATATTTTTTCAGGGGTAAACTTAATTTTCATCCCGGCGCAAAAAACCTGCGCACCCTTGCCTACCTGTGGATGGCGCAAAACATTGTGCTTGTGGCCACTGCCGCAATTAAAAACGGCATTTATATCCAGGCATTTGACGGGCTTACCTACAAACGGGTGGGAGTTTATTATTTCCTGCTTCTGTGTGCTATTGGGCTGGTTATCACTGTCGTGAAGCTGTATGCCAAAAAACCCAACTGGTATTTGGTCCGGACAAACTTTACTGCATTTTTTATAGTGATGATAGCCAGCTGCCTGGTTGACTGGGATGCAATAATTATGAAATATAATTTTCGCAACGCGCTGTTTAATAACAAATACGGCGACCCCGATATGCTGTATTTATCACAGTTTTCGCCACAGAGTATTTTACCCGTTGCGGAGTGGGTAATAGAGCGCACCAATAACCCCAACATAGCCCATCCGTACGATGAGCATGAGTTTGCACGTATCGGTCAACGGATTAAAAACAGTTACCATCACCTGGAAACAAAATATGCAAATGGCTGGCAAAGCTTTAGTTACAAAGGCTACAACACCTACCGTCAATTATCAGAAATGCCCCTGGACTCTATCAGGGGGATGGAGTATATACATTACCGCGATTCCCTGGAAGCTGCAACAGAATGGGCAGAGGCTGCGAGGGTTGCGGATTCAGCCTGGCGGGCAGACTCTGCGCTTAAGGCGGATACAACACAACAATTAATAAATGATAAATAGTTAATAAAAATGAGTATTTCAAAAACCAATAAAATAGTAATAGCCGTGGTGTTTAGCATAGCCATGGCATTTCTGGAAAGCGCCGTGGTGGTA
Organism: Bacteroidia bacterium; assembly: GCA_035628715.1. Lineage (GTDB taxonomy): Bacteria > Bacteroidota > Bacteroidia > UBA8524 > UBA8524 > SB11. The sequence continues at coordinate 1,958 of DASPJH010000376.1, read as the reverse complement.
TACCTGCGCTACCTGTTATACGGCGGTGGGTTTGATTTTCCGCTAAGCGACATGCCCGGCGTGTTAATAGTAACCGAATTGGGCCGCGAGCTGGCTACGTTGCTTATGTTGTTTGCCGTGGGGTATATGCTGGCTACTACTAAATTATCACGCCTTGCGTGGTTTATGTTCTGCTTTGCTATCTGGGATATATTTTATTATGTATTTTTATACGTTTTATTGGGATGGCCCAAAAGCATATTCGACTGGGATATTTTGTTCCTGCTGCCTGTTGCCTGGTATGGCCCGGTAATTACTCCCTGTTTGGTGGCTTTAAGTATGATTGTACTGGCATTAATAATCGTTAATTATGAATACAAAGGGGCGATACGCCGTCTGCGCAAACGCGAGTGGGGCACCATGCTCATCGGCTGCGGTATTATCCTGTATACCTTTATGGCGCCGTTTGTACAGCACGCCGGTGGTGTAGGCGTGCAAACCTGGCAATGGCCCGATGGCAAACAGCTTATAGCCGCCGGACTTACTTTTATTCCCATCAGTTATAATTATATCTTGTACCTGGCAGGTTTATCCGCCATCTGGGCGGGCATATTTGTGTACTGGCGCAGGGTGCATAATGCTAATAAGGTAATGTTTTAGGGTAATGTGGACAATAATTGGCAAAAAAGGTGAAAGGACGCCATTTCAAAAATGGTTGATTGTATTTATGGTTTTTGTTGGAATTAATATTCTTATTATGCTATTGATTATTATCCGCCTGGTTACCCTTGCCCCCGCTTTCTAGATGTGGATGTGGTCTCCGTAGCCGTCATCCCCAAGCAGGTTTTACCGAGCGAAACCTTAATGGCTACTTCCCAAAACGAAGCAATACCGATATATTTACTCTCACCGGTGTTTTCTAAGGCTTCTTGCCTTTTTGCTCAACCGGTCATCGCCGCTTTCAAACCAAAGAAAGGCCTGTGTATCCAGCAGGTAACTCATGGCATATACTCCTTAAAGCCTTCCAGCGGCTCATCAAAATCATCCGCAATTTTAATTTGTCCTTTCAGGCGGCCAAAAACAGGTTGATCCGGCTGTTTTTCTTCTACTTTTTTTAAGGATAATATCTTTTTAAGCAGCTTCTCGTCCTTGATATGAAGCAGCCAGTCAAACAACTCCAGTTTGGTTGAGTTAATATCCATACTATACAAATATAACAAAAACACAGAACTTGCGCCTGAATGCCCACCCCCCTTCAACCCGCCCTCGATTGGTTTACCTCTCTTGGCTGGAAACCTCAGAAGTTTCAGCGCGAGGCATGGGAGGCGTATTTGTCGGGCAAATCGGGGTTGGTAAACGCACCCACCGGCAGCGGTAAAACCTACAGCCTGCTGATACCCGCCCTCCTGGAAGGTCTTGCCAACAGCGAAAAGCCAAAGGCCAAAGGCGAAGGGCTCCAGCTGATATGGATCACCCCCATTCGTGCCCTTGCCAAAGAGATTGAGCTTTCCTCCAAACGGGCCATCACAGGAATGGGACTTAACTGGCAGGTGGGTATCCGCACAGGCGATACGTCCAGCAAGGAACGGGCGGCACAAAAGCGTAAAATGCCGGAAATGCTCATTACCACACCGGAAAGCCTGCACGTGATGCTGACCCAGAAAGGTTATCCCGACCTGTTTAAAAACCTGAAAGGTTTTGTGGCCGACGAATGGCATGAGCTGATGGGCAGCAAACGGGGCGTACAGGTGGAACTGGCATTAAGCCGCCTGAAAGCCATTGCACCGGATATTAAGCTGTGGGGAATCTCCGCCACTATTGGGAACCTGGAGCAGGGGCTGGAAATACTGATGGGCACAGATTTTTACCCCAGGGCGGTAACCATCCGGGCCGACATCAAAAAGGATTTGCAGGTGGAAACCGTTTTTCCTGACGAGATTGAACATTTCCCGTGGGCTGGTCACCTGGGGCTAAAACTG
>DASPJH010000375.1:0-10360 GCA_035628715.1 Bacteroidia bacterium | reverse complement strand
AGTCAGCCACTTAAGTTTACCTTTCTTTCCCAGGTAAAGCATCATGCCGCTTAGTACAAATAAGAGTACCATAAATATAAATGAGAGGTTTCCGCGGGTGGCGGCTGCATCGGCATTATAAACGAAATCGATGGTATGTGTACCCGCCGGAACCTTCATAGCCCGCAATACCCAGTTGGCCCTGAATACCTTGGCCGGTTGTCCATCAATAAATGCATCCCATCCGTCGCCATCTTTCTGTTTGTAGAATATTTCTGAAAATACCGCCAGCTGGTCGGTAGCAGCGGTATACTGGTACTTCATTTTATGCGGCGCATAGCTGGTGAGCGATATAGTGGCCGATGGGTCAGGCGTGGGTTTAAAGCCCTTTTCAATTCCGGTTTCTAAAAGATTTTTCTGCTGGACTACCAGTGTTTGCTGTGGGTCAAACAAATTCGCGCTATCTACATTCAACGCCGCCATTTCCTGGTCGCCGTTCTCCACTACTTTCATTTGATTTACAAACCACGCATTGCCCATTGGTTTTTTAATAGAACGTTGTGGTGTTGGGCCCTGCGCACCCCCCACTATTAAATAATGAGTATTTAGCATAGAAAGCACCGAGGGGTTCATATTATTAATCTGGTTTTCCAGCAATTCCTGGTACTTCCTCAGCTTGGCGCCGTGATAACCTCCGATGGACTTATGAAACTGGCTGGTTTGTGCATCCTGCGTAGGGTTGATGGTGAGGTTAAACACCCGGTAATGCATTGCACCATCCTGTTGGGCAAGTTGTTTAACACCCATATCGGCTGGGGTTTCACGCAGCCTGAAGTCCTTACGTTTTACAAAATTATCTTTATTCAGGTAGCGGGTGTCTATTAGTAAAAGGTCCAATACAATAAGAAGTCCGGTGCAAACCAGCAGCGCATTTGCTTTAAAACTACCTCTTATATATAGCCAAGCCAGGCCAAAAGCCAGACCTAAAAACGCAATAGAGCGCCACGCATCCTTTTTCATTAGTTCAGCCCTGTCTTCAATCATAGCTGAGAGAAACGATTCAGGTAATCCGTTTGCTGCATCCTCTTCCATAACGCTGGTAAAATCAAACAGCATAGTTGGCGAAAGGGCCATAATTAGAAGTAAGGCGCCAAATCCAGCGCCCGTATACAGCAGGGTTTTCTTTGTTTTTTCAGGGTTTTCGTTTTTGGCAATTGCCATAAGGCCAAAAATGGCAAGCACACTAAATCCTACTACCATAACGGATTGTGCCATGGAGGGAGTTCTGAATTTATTAAAAACTGGAGCCAGGTCAAAAAACAGCTGATACACTATTGAATCCCTTCCCCAGGATAAAAACAAAAACAAAAGGGTAATAGCAAACACCCACCATTTTTCATTCCGGTTAGAAAGTACCAGTCCTATTACCATCAGGAAACACACTATAATCCCATAATAATAGGGTCCGCCAACAAAGGGCTGGTCGCCCCAGTACGATTTGGCGGCCTGTAGCAGGTCGTTCTGTACCTGTTGTTGCTGCTGGGGTGGTACCTGTGCCATATACTGCTGCATAGCCTGGAAGGTAGCATTTTCCTTGCGGGGCTTACCGGTATTTCTTTCTACAATCAGGTTATCAGCACCACCGTATGCATTGGGAACCAGGAACGTAAACGTTTCACCCAGGCCGTAGCTCCATTGGGTAGCGTAATTAAAATCAAGCCCGTCTCCCTGTTCGGTATCTGCCTGGTCAGTATTAGCGGCTTTTGGGGTAAGTTCTGATGCGCCCCCGCGGGTGGTTTCAAACGATGCATAGTAAACATTCAAAACAGTAAGGTTGGGCAGCGTTCCCAGTATGGCCGCCAGTAAAAGCAGCACCGCCGCGTTCCCCAGCGGGTTATACTGTTTTTGGATGGTCCAGCGTATACCGTAATAAATACACATTACAAAAGCGGCTACAGCAGCATAGTATGTAATCTGGTAATGGCCCATGCCTATCTGGTAGTTTACCCCTATGGCAGCAAGAATGAAGCCCCATATATACCTTTTCTGGAATATAAGATAAATGCCTGCCAGCAGTACCGGAACCAGCGCTATGTTAAACGTTTTTTGAGCATGGCCGGCTTCAAGGCTTAAAATATTATATGTGGAGAAGGCAAAAATAAAGCTCCCCAGCGCCCCCAGCCACGGCGTAATGCCTAATGCACAAAAGAGGACGTAAATCCCTACGAGGCACCAGAAAATAACATCAAATGAAAAGCCGTTGAAAACTTCAGCAAAAAAGTATATCAGGTTTACTGAATAGTTGCCCAGGCTGTTTTGACCTACCGAAGTAGGCATGCCCGAAAACATGGTTTGCGACCAGCCGATAAACTCCCCCGTTTTTTTATAGTATTCTTCAGCCTCCCGGTTCAGCGCTTTGGCGGTAAGCTCATCGTTTTGGTTCATCACTTTGCCGCTCAGCACCGGGTGGCAATACAATACCGATACAACTAAAAACAAGGCTATTATACCTATATGTACCTTGTTCCTGTTCCAGAATTCGTTCATAAAAAATTAAAAATTCAGTTGGGTTGTGGTTTATAAAATCAGGCTGTAATAATAAGTTTTATTTTACAAAAGTTTACAGGGTGGGGATAAACACAGAAAGGTAGGATGAACTTCCCTTCGTGCCCGCTCTTACCTGGATTAAAATTCAGGTCTTTAGAGATTACCCAAAAGCTGAGGTTGAAACCTCAGCTTTTGGTAATCTGTACAGCAGCAGGTTTTCAACCTGTTGCAGCCAGTGAGATATAGTTTTAGCGTTCTTGTAACAGATAACGTAATTTTGCTCTTTGTATATGCTCATCCTGCTCGACAACTACGATTCGTTTACTTACAACCTTAAAGACTACCTGGAGCAGTTAGGGGCCACCTGCCATGTAGTGAGAAACGATGAAATTACGGTGGATGAGCTAAAAAAGCTCACTTTCAGTGCCATTGTTATCTCGCCCGGTCCGCAAAAGCCAGCCGATGCGGGAATATTAAACGCGGTTATCAGCGAGTTTCATACCACTCATCCCATTTTAGGAATTTGCCTGGGGCACCAGGCATTAGGGGAGTTTTTCGGTGCACGGCTGGTGAAAGCCAAGACTCCCATGCACGGAAAAGTTTCAGAAATTTTTCATACGGGTGAGAAAATTTTCCAAAATATATCTTCCCCATTTACGGCTTGCCGGTATCACTCGTTGTTATTAGCAAAATGGGGACCAGAGTTACCTTTGGTGCCGGTAGCTCATACGTCCACAGGAGAGGTAATGGCATTGAGGCATGCTACACTTCCGTTGTGGGGAGTGCAGTTTCATCCCGAGGCAATTTTAACTTCTTTTGGATTACAGTTATTGGAAAACTGGCTAAATTTGCTGCCAAAGCCTGAAATATGGCAATTGTAGTATCCAGTGTTATATTTGCGGATTAATTAAAGTATTCTGATGAATTATTCTCTTAAAGAGGAAGGTGATTACAGGTTTATTGATGAAGGTGAAGGAGAGGTATTACTGTTGCTCCACGGTTTGTTTGGTGCGCTTAGCAACTGGAAAGATGTGATTGAACGTTTTTCTCCTCATTACAGGGTAGTGATACCTATGATGCCTATTTATGAGATGCCGGTGCTTTCTACAAGTGTGAAAGGCCTTAGCAAATTTATTGAAGGTTTCGTTGAGTTTAAAAAGCTCAACCGAATGACGGTTTTAGGTAACTCACTGGGCGGTCATGTGGCCCTGGTGTATTCACTTAAAAACCAACATAAAATGCATAGCCTGGTACTTACCGGCAGCAGCGGACTTTATGAAAACGCTATGGGTGGCTCTTATCCCAAGCGGGGAGATTACGATTACATACGCAAAAAAGTAGAGTATACATTTTACGACCCTGCCACCGCTACCGATGAACTGGTGAATGAAGTGTTTGACATTACCAATGATCGCATGAAGACTTTGAAGATACTGGCTATGGCAAAATCGGCCATTCGTCATAACATGCGCAAAGAGGTAAGCAAAATTGAAGTTCCGGTTTGTTTGATATGGGGTAAGGACGATAAGATTACACCGCCCGAAGTAGCTGAGGAATTTAATGAACTATTGCCTAATGCTGAACTGCATTGGCTGGATAAATGTGGGCATGCACCGATGATGGAACGCCCTGAAGAGTTTAATACGATACTGGAGGATTTTCTTACCCGGATGTACCACAAATCATACGTTGCCAGCTAATGATAGCCCGGCAGTTACTATCTAACAGGCTTTTTCCGTTAAAAGTTACCGACACTTGCCGAAAAGCGCTCGAATTGATGAACGAGTTCGATGTAGCCTTTTTGCCCGTGGTGGAAGGAGACAAACACCGGGGATATGTTGCAGCCTCGGATTTGCTGGGAGCAGGGGCAAAGGTTACAGTGCTCAAAAAAACTAACAACGCCCTGGTATCAAGAGTTTATGAAACCCAGCACCTGTTTGAAATTATTACCATCTTTAGCGAGATAAACTCCTCTGTATTATCCGTAGTAGATGCCGACGAAAAGTTTATCGGGATTATATCAGCCCGTGAACTGGTTAATAACATGGCCTCTCTGAATGCCTTTAGCCAGCCCGGTAGCATTATTACAATTGAAGTCCCCCCTAACAGCTATTCGCTGAGTGAAATTTCACGCATAGTAGAATATAACAATGTTAAAATTCTAAGCCTGTATGTAAACAATGTTCCTGAAAATACCGGGCTAATGCATGTTAACATAAAACTTAACTCAACAGATATAAAAGCTGTGATAGCCACCTTTGAGCGTTACGGTTATCCTATTGTGGCTTCCTTTTTCAGGGACTATGAAGCCGACGACTTAAAAAGCAGGTATGATTTGCTGATGAAATTTCTGGATATTTGAAATACCGGATGTTTGCCCGCCGTTTAACTTTTATTACTCTTTTCTTCGCTGTGGTATGCTACAACCGCGTATCCGGGCAAACTGTTACTGACAGCCTGCTGGTAATTGGCAGGATAGCCCTGGTGGGCAACGAAAAGACCAAAGACCATATTATAATGAGAGAGCTTGCTTTTAAAGAGGGCGATGCTCTTTCCAGGAAACAGCTTTTTATATACCGAGCCATGGCTGTGAGGCAGATTTACAACCTGTCGCTCTTTACATCCGTGGACATGGAGATACAGCAGCCAGACAGTGCCGGGTATACCAATATTAATATATACCTTAAAGAGCGGTGGTTTCTGTTTGTATTCCCCATAATGGAAATAGCCGACCGGAATTTCAATACATGGTGGATCATTGAACCACATAAAAGGCTATCCCGGTTAAATTACGGAGTACGGACTACAGTATTCAATATACGGGGCAGAAATGAAACCATGCGGGTGAGCATGCAGGGCGGGTTTACCCGGAAAGCATCAGTGGATTACTCCATTCCTTATCTGAACAAGGCCCTTACCATAGGCTCGTTGCTTAATTTTACCTACTCGGATAACCGGGAAGTTTGGCCCCTTACAGAAAACAACGAGCTGGTGCGCTTGCAGGCAGAACGGGTTTTGTACAGCCGCATCAAAGGTTCCATCGGTTTTACCTACCGGAGGAGGATATACTCTACCCACTATGCAGAAGCAGAATACAACAGCCTGCATATTGATGACAGCGTAGCTACGTTGAATCCCGACTATTTCCTGAACGGGCGTACCCGCCAGCGAAGTATCTATCTCAACTATCATTATACGTATGATATTCGTGATTTCAGGGCTTATCCGCTCAATGGGTACCATATCGTGGCTGAAATAGGGAATTATTTTTTTATTGAACCGCAGGCGCCGGTTTTTAACCTGTATTTAAATGCCTCGTATAATAAAAAATTAACACTTAAAAACTACATAACTTTTAATATTGGCGCAAAGTATTCCAGTCCAAACAGGCAGCCCTATAATTTATATAAGGCATTCGGGTACGGATATTTTTTGCGTGGGTTTGATTACTACGTGGTTGATGGCCAGCATTTTTTGCTGGGTAAAATGGATTATATTATAAACCTGCTGCCCCAGCGTAATTTTTATTTTAATTCTTCGCGGCTGGATAAATTCAGAACTGTGCCTATAGCTATTTATGTCAAGTTATTTTACGATGCAGGCTATGTACATAGCCGTTTTAATTCGGAAACCAATACCTTTGTAAACAGTTACTTATCAGGCTTTGGGGCAGGTGCAGACCTGGTAACGTATTATGACAGAGTAGTGAGAGTAGAGTACGCCTTTACCAACAAAGGTGAGAAGGGTGTATTTTTGCGGTTTAATAAAACCTTTTAAATAATAGGCTGTTTAATATGAAGATAGCACTGTATGGCAGAAATTTAAAAAATGGCGCGGACGGTTTAATAAAAAACTTGGCTTCATTTTTTTCAGGCAGCGATGCAGAGCTGTATATTCATAATAATATTTTTAGTTCTTTTAAAAGTTTGGCTGGTGATATTAAAGGTGCAGAAGAATTTGACGATGTGTCATTTACAGACACTGATGCAGATTTTTTAATTTCACTGGGGGGTGACGGAACCTTGCTGGACACCGTGGGAATGGTAAAAAACAAGGATATTCCTGTACTGGGAATAAATACCGGCAGACTGGGGTTTTTAGCCAATGTTAGTGAGGATGAAATACACGAAGCAATGGTTGATTTGTTAAAAGGTAACTATACAATAGACAGAAGGTCACTTCTTTACCTTGAAAGCAATGAAACTTATTTTGGGGGTATGCACTTTGCGTTAAACGACTTTGTGATTCACAAAAACGACACTTCTTCCATGATTGTGGTGAATACCTATATTAATGGAGAGTTTCTAAACGCATATTGGGCCGATGGGCTGATAATCAGCACGCCCACAGGCTCTACGGGATATTCACTAAGCTGCGGAGGACCAATACTTTTTCCTCATTCCGACAGTTTGGTAATAACTCCTATTGCTCCGCACAACCTTAATGTCCGCCCTATCGTCGTATCAGATAGAAACGTTATTTCATTTGAAGTGGAAGGAAGGAGTAGTTCATTCCTTATAAGTTTGGATTCCCGTTCAGTATCAATTCCTTTCACTACACAGATGGCAATACGTAAAAGTGACTTTGACCTGAAGCTGGTGCAACTGAAAGACCATAATTACCTGCACACCTTGCGGCGCAAGCTAATGTGGGGAATTGACAAACGAAATTATTTGAAAAAGGATTAAGAAATTTTTAAATAACTTAAAAAATTAATAGTAAATAACTGTATTAAACATATATTTGTGGCAATTGTATTTTAAACCATGATGAAGATAAAAAACTTACTACTGGTTGCTTTATTGGTGGTATCGGCCAAGGGCAGTTTTGCGCAGGATCGCGAGTGGGGCGGATTCTTAGGCATAAGCGTTTATAACGGTGATTTGGCGCAGTCTCCTATCCCTTTCAGGGGTATGCGGCCGGCAATAGGTGGGTTGTATCGCTACAACTTTAACACCCGCTGGGCTATAAAAACCGGCTTGAATGTAGGCTATATAGCCAGTTACGACAGATATAGCGGTAAAGGAACAGCACGGGAGCACAGAAACCTTAGTTTCTTCTCTCCACTTGTGGAGATTTCTGTGGTAGGGGAATTGAACCTTAGGAAGTATGTAGCAGGATCACGTAAATACAACTGGGCACCTTACCTGTTTGGTGGTGTTGCCGGTTATTACTTTAACCCACAAACATACCTGAATGGTAAAAAGTATGCGCTACGCACCATGAACACAGAACAGCAAAAGATTGATGATGGGCCTTACCAACCAATAGGTATTGCAATACCTTTGGGTATAGGTTTCAAGTACAGCCTTGACAAGAAAAAATTATGGAACCTTGGCTTTGAGGTGGGAGTAAGGATAACCTTCACTGATTACCTGGATGATGTGAGTGGTGACTTACCTAATAATATAGATAACAATACCAATATAACTCCTGAAGATAGGGCGTTGGCTTACAGGGGAACTTCAAAATGGCCAAAAAAATGGGCTCGTGGTAACTCCGCCAACAATGATTCCTATGCATTTTTTGGTGTCACTTTAACCAAAACCATACGTAAGTATAAGTGCTTCTAAAAGGTATAGAATGTTTTAACAAAAAAGGCCGGCATTTGCTGGCCTTTTTTGTTGGTAAATAGCGGTTGGTGGGTGGTTATTTACACGAAAGCTTTGAAATATATACACAGTTGAGCGTGTCAGTGATTTTTGGATACTGGCATTGCTTTATACAGACATTTTAGCGCTTACAAAAGCCATCGGTTAACAGTATAGTAACAGCAAGGGGTTTAATGTATTTAAGCCAGTCGGTATTGCAATTGCATTTGTACAAAAGCACTTTCCGTAGAAATTTTACATATTCAGAAAAAGAGGTCGGGCATTTGCTTGATCTTTTTTTGTTTATTATTGCATAATAACGTTAAATTTTACTCGTTTAAACTATAAGGTCACATGTTACTTAAAAAATTATTTTTAGCTGCAGGTATAGCCGTTTCGACGATAGGTGCAGCACAGGATAACGTAGAGATAGGGCTTATGCTGGGGGGGACCAATTATATTGGTGACATGACCGAATCCCAGTTCCAGGAGTTTAATCCTGCCGTGGGGTTAATGTTACGGTACAACCCAAATTATAACTTCTCCATTCGGGGTAATGCGCTTTACGGTTCATTAAACGGTGACGATGAGAATTTTGTCAGCGAAGAGAAGCGTCGGCGTAACCTCGATTTTACTTCACCATTATTTGAGTTCTCAGGTCAGGTGGAGTGGAATATTTTAGGCTACGATGCCCTGGGAAAAAATAAAAGTAAGCGCTTTACCCCGTACTTGTTTGCAGGTGTAGGTATATTTAAATTTAATCCCTGGACAAAACTTGAGGACGATAGAGTAGAACTGCAACCATTGGGAACGGAAGGCCAGGGAACTACTCCGCTTCAAAACCGTAAAAAATATGCGCTTACGCAGGTATCGCTTCCTTTTGGGCTAGGTATTAAGTTTATGCTGGCCCCAAGGCTGAATGTAGGATTGGAGTATGGCCGCAGGTTTACCTTTACCGATTATATTGATGATGTGAGCCTAACTTATGTGAATCCTGTAATATTACAGGCACAATATGGAGAAAGGTCGGCAATGTTATCTAACCGTAGCGGGGAAGAGAAAGGCCCATACGATATTATTACTCAGAAAGGTCAGCAAAGAGGCGATAATAAAGACAGGGACTGGTACAATTTTTTAGGAATAACCATATCATATACTATTAACTTACGAAAAGAAAAGTGCTACCAGTTTTAGCAAAACTTATTAAATTAACCATTGTAACGACTATACTTTTTAACTTTTCTCAGGCAAGCGGCCAGAGATGGGAAATTGGGGGGTTGATTGGAGGGATTAACTACACAGGTGATTTAGCAAAAGACCCGATTTTAAGTCAGACAAGGCTGGGGATTAATCTTTGGGGCAGGTATAATCTAAACAGGCATTTTTCATATCGTTTTGGAGGCGCTTACGGGAGAATACAGGGGCACGACTCCTTAACTCCATCCGGAAAAATTCGTATGCTTAGCTTCCGCACTCCCATAGTGGAGTTTTCTAACATCATAGAGTTTCACTTTAAGCCTTTTGGCAGGTATCATCCCCAAAATAAGAAGTTTACTTATTATGTACTTACCGGCCTGAACCTGTTTTATTTTAAACCCGAAGGAAGTTTTGACGGTACCTGGGTGGATCTTCAGAAATTGGGTACGGAAGGGCAGTACCTGGAGGGTGGAAAAGGCGGGTATGGGCGGATAAATGTTTCCATTCCTATAGGCGCAGGTATAAAGTACAGAGTGGGCAACTGGATTTATGGTTTTGAAGTGGCATACCGCAAAACCTTTACCGATTACCTGGATGATGTTAGTGGCAATTACCCCGATCTTAATGAATTAGGAGCAAAAAACGGGGCGACAGCTGTATATTTTTCAGACCCTACTACCAGGAGGCCGGGGCTGGAGCCACGAAGCGTTAAAAACGATATGCGGGGTGATCCCCATTTAAAAGACTGGTATATTTTCGCCGGATTCACTATTTCGTATAGGTTCACACCAATTATGTGTGTATTTCAGCCAAGAGCAAAGAGATTTAGTAGGATTGATTAAATTTGCTCCCTTTTGGCACTTTAACCGTCCTGATGAACCTAAAAAACCAAATAAATACAAATACCCTCCCTGGCCATATTGCAATAATTATGGACGGTAACGGCCGTTGGGCCAAAAGCAAGGGAAAATTCAGGATTTTCGGGCATAAAAATGGCGTAACTGCTGTGCGTGAAACCACAGAAGCATGCGCCGAACTGGGCATAA
>DASPJH010000374.1:0-5123 GCA_035628715.1 Bacteroidia bacterium | reverse complement strand
CTTCAACGGTGAAACCAGTGGTTGTACTGTTATCATATTTGCTGTGCCGGCTAACAGTAAAAGGTATTTCGGCTTCCAGTCCCAACCGGTTTATGGGCGAAAACTCATATTCAGCAAATCCTATTTGTTCTACCGTTTCTTTTTCATCCTTAATGCCCCAGCCTATGTTCCACTCGCGTTCGCCCCGGCGTGCACCAAGGTCGCGTATAAGATCAACGCATAACGGTTCTGCATGGTTGACTTTAACAGGTAGTTGAATTGCCGATGAATCTTTTTGTGCAGATGCAGTAATGGAGGCTATAATTAATGTGATGCTTATAAGTGTCCTGTAAATCATATTAAACAGTAATTACAGGACAAAATTCAGAGATGAAACAGGAAACAATTGGTAATAAGGAAAACCTTATGAGAAAATAATAATGAAAGTATGTCTGCTGCCTGAATGGCTGTATTTTACTGTAAATCCATATATATCAACTATGGCTTTTACTATGGCTAATCCTAAGCCAGTACTTGCATTGTCAGCCGATTGCTTGTAGAAACGACCGAACATTCTACTTTCATCGAGCGTTGTCGAACCGCCTGTGTTGGATACGATAAGGCTGTCAGCATATACACTGATAACTACTTCTCCCCCGGTATGATTATGCAGTATAGCATTTTTAACCAGGTTACCAGTAAGTATTTCTGCCAAATCCCGGTTCATTGGGGGCGTTAATTCATTTTGATAGTCTGTTAAAACGGTTACCTCTTTATACTGTGCTAAATCTTCAAAACCCGAGACAAGTTTTGTTACTATGTCCTGTATATTTACCGGCCCATCGGTTGAAAATTGCCGGTTCTCAATTTTTGAGAGCAGTAACAGCGATTTATTAAGCCGTGTAAGCCGTTCCAGGTTTTGCATCACACTACCAACAATCATAAGGCTTTCTTCATCCATACCAGTCCTCTCAGCCAGCAGCTCAAGTTTATTAATGCTAATGGCCACGGGTGTCTGCAACTCGTGTGAGGCGTTTTCAATAAACTGTTTCTGGCTGTTATACATTTCTGTACTATGGCTGATAAAGGAATCCACCGTCTCATTCAGCACTTTAAATTCCTTAATATTAGTAGGCGGCGGGGTAAATTTATTTTCTTTCCCCAACCTGAAATTTCTTAGCTGGTTTAGTACATTATAAAATGGCCGCCATATCCTTCGTAATAAAAGATTATTTATAAAAAGAATACTCGCCACAAGGGCGAGGTATAACCAAACCAGCGAATACAGCAGGTCTTCAATCAGGTCGTCTTCTTCTACCATTGAGGATATTACCTGCAATTGGTAATATTTTTTGTCCAGTTTAAAAACTGTGGTAAGCAGTCTCACCGGCTCATAATCGGCCTCATTCTGCATGTATAGTTGGGTATCGTTATAGGTTTCTTTAAACTGCAAAGCATACCCGGCATTAATTTCATGAATGGAGTAATTGCTTTCGGCAAATTCGGTTTTGTGCAGCACAGTGCTGTCCGTTTGAGCTTTCTGAATAATAACTGTTTTATAATTATCCAGCCCGTCGTCAATACTATCATACACCTCATCAAGCATCTCAAAGTAAAAGATGGTGGCCCATACTGCCAGCAGCAGCAATAAGACACCAGATAAATAGACCAGCGTACGGTTCAGCAGTTTCATTCCACTATAAATTTATAACCCACTCCGTATACCGCTTGTATTTCAACTTCCGCACGTGATTCTTTCAATTTTTTACGCAGGTTTTTTATCTGTGAATAAATAAACTCAAAACTATCGGCATCATCTGTATTATCCCCCCACACATGTTCAGCCAGGGCCGTTTTGCTTACCAGCCGGTTTTTGTTCGAAACAAAATAAATAAGGGTATCGTATTCCTTGCGGTTAAGCACTAATTCTTCCCCTTCAATAAATACGGTGCGGTTATCAAAATTGATTTCCAGGTTATTAAGATGCAAAACATTTTGACCTGTAAAATTTTTACGCCGCAATACTGATTTTACTCGTGCATTTAGTTCTGCTAAATGGAAAGGTTTTGTGAGGTAATCATCAGCGCCCAGGTTAAGGCCGGTGAGCTTGTCATCCAACGAGTTTTTTGCTGAGATGATGATAACGCTATCAGCCTTGCCCATTTTTTTTAGTTCCTGCAAAATATCAAGGCCATTACCGCCGGGCAGCATTATATCCAGCAATATGCAGTCGTAATCATAATCCTCTACCTTGTCAATAGCAGAGGAATAGGTAGCTGCCATCTCCACCAAAAATTTCTCCTTTTCCAGCGACTGGACTATAGCACCCCTTAAATCAGGTTCGTCTTCAATCACCAGTATCTTCATAATTGCTCCAAATTAAATGCGTAATTTGGGATAGAATTGGGAAACAGTTGTTTTTGGTGCAAAGCTCACTTGGGCGCCCTCACATATAAATATGCAGCCAGGATAGAAAACGCAAAGTTAGGTATCCAGGCCGCCAGCATAGGGTCCAGGCCGCCCGAAGTAGCAAATGTGTTTCCAAAATGGCTGAACATCATAAACGTGGCCCCAATCAAAACTCCTGTAAAGAGGTGTATGCCTACCCCACCCCGCACCTTGCGCGAGGCAATTACAAATGCTATCAGTGTTAGGATAACTCCTGCAAAGGGAAAGGCAACGCGCCGGTACTTTTCAATTTTATAAAAGTCAATGTTCTCTGCGCCACGCAGCTTTTCCGCTTCAATCAGCTCATTTAATTCTTTGTTGTTGAGGACTCCCACTTCATCATTCCGTCTAAAAATATCATCGGGATTAAAGTTGATAGATATATCCATCTGGTCGCCTTTTTTTACGCCCTCATCGCCGCTGGGCAGAAATTCGCGCAGGAAATAATTTTGCAACGCCCACGAATTGGTTTGCGGGTTCCAGTATATTTTTTCAGCGTAAATTTTTGATTTCATTTCCAGCCCGTCGTACCGCTCGAGGGTAACATGATAGCCAAAACTATCTTTGTTGTTAAAAGTTTGCAGGTACATAAACTGGCCTTTTTCCAGCTGGCGATGAATATTATTTCTCCAGTTATTATCGAATTTCCGGCCTTTCAGTACACGGTTCTGGAAATCTACCCGTCGTTTGTCGGTTTCCGGTATTACCCATGAATTGAGCAGCCAGGTAATAATACCTAAAACAAGCGCACCAATAATAAACGGCCGCGCCAGCCTTGGATAGCTCACCCCGCTGGCCAGTATGGACACTATTTCAGAATCCGATGACATTTTGGAGGTAATCAGCAATACCGCCAGGAAGGTGAACAGCGGGCTGAATAAGTTATAAAAATACGGAATGAAATAGACATAATAATCAAATACAAGGCTCCTGAAACCTACCTTACTGCTGATGAAATCATCCATTTTCTCTGATGAATCAACAATAATGGATACCATTATGGCTAAACCCAGCGCAAAAAAGAAGGTGGTGAAGTACTTTTTAAGGATGTATTTGTCAAGTATCTTTAGCATCCTGGTTAGTTTTATGTGTTAAGTTTTAGGTGTTAAGTTAGCTTCGCGGTTCCAACCCTATTACCACATTTTCAAATTAGCTAATTTTCAAATTAATCAAAGGCGCTGTTGCAATTTTGGAACCATTTGCTGTTTCCACTCAAAAAAAGTGCCTTCCTGTATTCTCTTCCGGGCTTCAGTAACTAACCACAAATAAAAGCTTAAATTATGCAGGCTGGCAATCATGGGGCCCAGCATTTCACCAGCATGAATTAAATGGCGCAGGTATGCTTTGCTGTATTCGGGAGTAATCAGTTCATCAACCGGACTAAAATCATTTTTCCATTTTTCGTTGCGCATGTTAATGGTGCCTTCAGCGGTAAACAACATTCCGTTGCGGGCATTGCGAGTGGGCATCACGCAGTCAAACATATCAATGCCCAGCGCAATACACTCCAGTATGTTGGCAGGGGTGCCCACGCCCATAAGGTAACGGGGTTTGTTATGGGGTAGGATACCGCACACCAGTTCGGTCATTTCATACATCATTTCAGCAGGCTCGCCTACCGAAAGACCGCCAATTGCATTGCCATCACAATTCATCGAACTGATATATTCTGCCGATTGCTTCCTTAAATCGTTATAAACACTTCCCTGCACAATAGGAAAAAGAGTTTGGTAGTAACCGTACAAAGGCTCGGTGGAATTTAAATGGTCCACACAGCGTTTCAGCCAGCGATGGGTTAGCTCCATCGAGTTTTTTGCATAGGAATACTCGCAGGGGTAAGGGGTGCACTCATCAAAAGCCATAATGATATCAGCGCCTATTTTACGCTGTATATCCATTACCCCCTCCGGGGTAAACAGGTGCGAGCTTCCGTCAATATGCGATTTAAATTTGGCGCCTTCTTCGCTCAGCTTACGGTTTTCAGCTAAAGAAAACACCTGGTAACCGCCACTGTCGGTAAGTATAGGTCGATCCCAGTTGATGAGTTTATGCAATCCGCCAGCCTGTTGCAGTATATCAGTGCCCGGACGGAGATATAAATGGTATGTATTACCTAAGATTATCTGCGCTTTAATACGGGTTTTAAGGTCGGCTTGCTGAACAGCCTTTACCGTACCAGCCGTGCCTACCGGCATAAAAATGGGCGTTTGTATACGCCCGTGCGCAGTTTCAATTTCACCGGCGCGAGCTTTGCTGTTTTTATCTTCTGTCTCAATCGTAAACTTCATCGGGTGGGCAAAAATAAGTTGTTTAACTCACCCCGAGTGCAAGGCTGGCGAAATTGTCGAAAGTCGCCATCTCTCATTGCATGGGAGAGAGGGATGGGCCAGGGTGGAATCTTTTACGTCGCCTTTCATAATGTGTCCCTCTCTGGATGCAATCAGAGAGGGGAAACGTTGAGTTATTGTACAGGTACTTCTAAGTCAGGGGTGAGTTAAAGCCTGCCTTCTAACATCCCTCACATTCAGCCACACGCTTGCCACGGTGGCTAAAAGCAATCCGCCCAGTGTCATATAATCCACCACCACACCGGGCAGGTTAATACCTGTAAGTTTATGAATAAGAAAGTGCGTATAAGAATCGCTATGGTCCGCAATTCCCATTTCGCGGCGAACGCTCCAGTGCCAGTCGGTACA
>DASPJH010000373.1:0-2812 GCA_035628715.1 Bacteroidia bacterium | reverse complement strand
TGTGCGAATCGGCGATTGTGGGGGCGGCCTACGGACTTTCTATCAAAGGGTTTAAAGCCATGATGGAAATGCAGTTTGCCGACTTTGTAACCTGCGGATTTAACCAGATAATAAATAACCTGGCCAAAAGCCATTACCGCTGGCAGCAAAATGCCGATGTAGTGATACGCATGCCAACAGGCGCTGGGGTAGGCGCGGGGCCTTTCCACAGCCAGAGCAACGAAGCGTGGTTTTTCCATACGCCGGGGTTGAAGGTGGTGTACCCATCTACGCCTTCGGATGCCAAAGGCTTGCTGTGCGCCAGTTTTGAAGACCCTAACCCGGTTATATTTTTTGAGCATAAAGCCTTATACCGCAGCATTGAAGAACCTGTATACGAAGATTATTATACCATTGAAATAGGCAAAGCCCGCCTGGCCGCTGAGGGGGACGAGATTTCTATTATAACTTACGGAGCCGCCGTACATTGGGCGGTGGAAGAATGTAAAAAACAGGGCATTAGTGCGGATATTGTGGACCTGCGTACCTTGTTGCCCTGGGATAAAGAAGCGGTGGAGACTACCGTGAAGAAAACCGGCCGTGTGCTGGTATTGCATGAGGATACCATTACCGGCGGTATAGGCGCTGAAATAGCCGCCTGGATTGCCGAGAACTGCTTTACCTACCTGGATGCCCCTGTAATGCGCACCGGCAGTTTAGATACCGCCGTGCCCCTTGCCAAGGACCTGGAAGAACATTTTTTGGCCAGACACTGGTTGCCGCAAGCTTTGGAGAAGTTGAGAGGGTTTTAGTGCAATAATTTTTGTATATTTGGTTATGGTAATCGTGATTAACAGAAACGCCGATAAAAAAGCCATTGAGGAAGCACTGGGGAAACTTCAGGACAGGAAGGGCTTTGATGCAAAGAAGCATTGCGGAGTACTAAAACTGGAGGAAGATGCTTTGGAAATTCAAAGGCGGTTGAGAGATGAATGGGAATAATTTTTTATTAGACACTAATATCGTCTTATATCTTCTTGGCGGTGATGAGGTCCTGGCTGAGATTTTACAGGGTAAGCAAATTTATATTTCTTTTATTACAGAACTGGAACTATATAGTTTCAGGAATTTATCGCCGTCTGAAAAAGCTAAAATTGATTTATTTATTGAAGAGAGCATTGTTATCGATATAAATTCAGAAATAAAAAAAACAGTCGTAAATATTCGAAGTGAGAAAAATCTGAAGCTTCCCGATACAATTATAGCTGCTACTTCTCTCTTTCTGAGTATTCCATTGATAACATCCGATAAGGGCTTCATGGATACAAAAAATTTGGACTTAGTGCTGTATACCAATTAGCACATTAACATATTGCCTAATTAGCACATTAATTTTACCTCGCCGCCAAAAACAACAGCGTAGTAGCCGCCAGCCCCACGCCAAACCCGCCTACTCCCCAACGTAGACGCTGTTTCCATAAGTTTTCTTTTTCCTTTATCAGCAGGTTTTGGGTGTTTACCAACAGCTGTTTGGTTTCTTCCAGTTTCATCGAAACACTGCCCAGGTTATCATTTAATTGTCCAAGGCTTCCCTGTGTGCTTACCAAAAAGGAATCGGTATTGTTGCTTAATGAATCAAATTTCAGCTTCAGGTCTTCAAAGCGCTGGTTTTGCTCCATAATCTGGCTGTCCTGCGTGTTGGAAAGCGCCGCATAGGTTTTAATAATATCCGTGCAGCTGGCATTGCTGCGTAATGACCGTTGGTAATTATTTAAAATAGACTGGTTAATTATATAGGCGTTATTACAGTTGATAATTACTGTATCACCCCTGAAAACCTGTTTCACAGTATCCGTACTGGTGCAGGTTGTAAATGTTTTCTGAGTTCCCTGCGCACTGCAAAAACTGGCAGCCGACACTAGCAGCGCCAGCATAAATAATTTTAATTTCATAGGTTGTATAAGTTATTAATTGGCAATTACAATATCAGGTAGCTGATCGGCTGTTGTATCAATGGTGGTGTATAATTCTTTCAAACGGTTCTGTAAGCTGTCTTTATATTTCTGGTATTGCCTCATGCTCACCCGGTTCTGCAAATCCAGAATTTCAACGCGGCCCTGTATATCGTTTACATAGTGCTTAAAAACTTCCATTGAGCCCTGGATAGAGTCAATCTGGTTACGGGCTGTATTAATAATTAACAGGGAAGAGTCAATTTTTTGCTGCGACACTTTAATGTTTTTAATGGCCCCCTCCAGGTTGTCATCCCCTTTAAAAAGACCCTTAAGCAAACTCACAAGCAATAAAGCACAAAGAATTATCACCGCTATTTTTAAAACTTTATCCATAGATAGTAATTGGTTGGTAAGCAAATATACCAAAACCAGTTTACCTGCAAAGTTTTAACCGGCGTATTATCAGAAAATTATAATTTTCAGGGGATAAGGTTGGTTTTGAAATTCTGGTATTCGGCATCAAAGGTTTGGGTGCCGCTGCAGTTTTGAGCGCTTTTTTCCTTATGGATGTTTTCCACCCGTTCATCAGGACTGGGGTGAGTACTGAAAAACGCGTCAATTTTACCGCTGTTTTGTCCGTCGGCAGCCAGTTT
This sequence comes from Bacteroidia bacterium, assembly GCA_035628715.1. Lineage (GTDB taxonomy): Bacteria > Bacteroidota > Bacteroidia > UBA8524 > UBA8524 > SB11. The sequence goes on along the minus strand of DASPJH010000373.1, from coordinate 225 downwards.
GCTGAAAAAGTTGGAAAACCCTTCAGCCCTGTAGTCAGTTGGGCAAAGGTAAGTAACACTGTATTTGTCAGCCTCGCGCTCGGCATCACGGCTGTAACGTAGTAGAAGCAGGTTTTCAGCAATTTGTGAAAGCTGGCCCTGGTTGTTACCCAGCGCAACGCTTAGCAGCAATTCTATACCGTATTGTTTGGTCATCTGGTCTGTTGTGTGGCGGCGATCGGCGTG
>DASPJH010000372.1:0-2202 GCA_035628715.1 Bacteroidia bacterium | reverse complement strand
CTTTTTAAGGCCGCCCGGCAATACCCAGTCAATAACCATACCCTGTTTAAAGCCAATCAGCGCAACCCCCAGCGGAGAAAGTACCGATATTTTCTTTTGCTTAAAATCGGCCAGCCTTGGCAAGGTAAGCGTAAGTTTAATCATTTGCCCGGTTTGTACATCTTCCAGTTCAAAATAAGAGTTAATACGTATCACGTCGTCGTCTATCTCTTCATCGGGTATTACTTCCGCTCTTTCCAGCTCTGTTACCAGCTGCCCGGTTTCTTTCGTCTTTTCATGTTTTGGTATAGCTGTCAAAAGCGAGCGGAGCGTATTATTATCGGTTACTGTTATTATCGGTTTCATAATTATAATTTTTTATTTAAATAAATTTCTTCAAGACTCTCGTTTAAGTTGTGTGCCGTTCTCCTGAAAAATGAACCGGCCGTTACTTCATTTATGGATTTAAACCCGCAGGCGCCCATAAAATCAGCCAGCGCTGAAAGCGTGTTTTTATGAAAACTGGCCACACGCACTGCCTTATCGGTGGGGTCGATACCTTTGTACAACGATTTATCCTGGGTGGCTATCCCAACCGGGCATTTGCCGCTATCGCACTGCAGTGCCTGTATACAGCCCATGGCGAACATCATTCCCCGTGCGCTGTAAAATGCATCGGCGCCCAAAGCAAAATTCCGGGCCATATCAAAAGCGGTAATTATTTTGCCCGACACTAAAATTTTTACCTGGTCTCTAACCCCATATTCTTTTAAAACGGTATCGGCAAAAACCAGCGCGTCAGACAAGGCCATGCCCATATAGTCTATAAATTCCATCGGAGCGGCGCCGGTACCGCCTTCAGCTCCGTCAACGGTAATAAAATCAGGCACTATGCCTGTTGCCCCCATCTGATCCACAATTTTTATAAATTCATCTTTTTTACCAATGCATAATTTAAACCCAATGGGCTTGCCGCCGGATAACTCTCTTAACAACTGAACAAAATGCAGCAATTCGGCAGCATTGGCAAAGGCCGTATGGGCCGAAGGAGAGTGAACGGTGACAAAGGGATCAATATTCCTGATTTTTGCTATTTCAGGCGTATTCTTATGCGAAGGCAGCAGTCCGCCGTGGCCGGGCTTAGCTCCCTGCGACAGTTTAATTTCTATCATTTTCACAGCCTCTGGCTGAGACTTTTCAGCAAAAAGGCGCTCATTAAAGCTGCCCTCTTTATGCCTGCACCCAAAATAGCCGGTCCCTATCTGCCATATCAGGTCGCCGCCCTGTAAATGGTAGTCGCTTATACCCCCCTCGCCGGTATTATGGGCAAAGCTACCCAGCATTGCACCCCGGTTTAAAGAGGTAATGGCAGTTTTACTCAGCGCCCCGTAGCTCATGGCGCCAATATTTAAAATGCTGGCATCGTAAGGTTTGCGACAACTTTTATTGCCTATTGTAACCCTGAACGATGCAGGGTCGGTTTTCCTGGGGTATATACTATGGGCCGCCCATTCGTAACCTATGCGGTTAGGGTCGTCCTGCATGCCGAACGAAATAGTTTGTTTCACGTTTTTGGCCCGCTGGTATACAATATTTCTTTGCCTGCGGCTAAAGGGTTTTCCGTCCAGCTCTCCTTCAAAAAAATACTGCCTCAGCTCGGGCCTGATGGATTCCAGCAGGTACCGCATCCGGCCCACAAGGGGATAATTCCTGCGCAATGAGTGCTGTCTCTGCAAAGAGTCGTATGCAACAATGCCCAGGACTACTAATGGTAAAAACAGCCACCATCTGTCAAGCAGGTGAGCAGCCACCAAAAAACTCGTAGCTATGAGCAGTGATAAAGTAATTGCCCATACCGCTATAAACGGTTTCGTCATTTTTTAATAAAATTTTTGTGTAGAAAAATATTACAGGCAATTATTGTCCTGTAACAGCCTTAAAAAAAGAGCCCTCCTTGTTCCGGCGTTCTGGAACAGGAGGTTTAGGATACAAAGGCTTTATTATGCGTTATATGGAACACACAGGCAGGGTCAACATGGTAGGATGCTGAACTGGATAACTGCTTATGGAGTGACGCGGTCATTATATGCACAAAACTGTTTTACAAAGTTAACCAATAAACCGATGAGAAGCAACAGGGGGGTGACTGCGTTGGATGAGTTTAACATGGTGGCGAAGGATGTAGCAGGGGAGGATATGCGGGTTTGATGATATGGCTCTCCA
>DASPJH010000371.1:0-2369 GCA_035628715.1 Bacteroidia bacterium | reverse complement strand
TGGGTATTAAGCTGGCCAGCGGCGTGGCATCAGGTGTAATTTCACCGCCCAATGTTTCGGCTGGTTTCAAAGTGCGCAAAAGCGTTTTCTCGGGTAAGGCTTTCGCTGATGTGGAAGTGCCCGGAAACGTTAAGGTGCTGGCTATTACCCCCAACTCATTTAAGGTAAACAATTACGGCGGCGATGCCGTTGTAAATAATTACGATGCGCAATTGGGCGCCGATGCATGGAAAACCCAGACCGTTGAAGTAAATAAAGTAACCGGTAAAATTCCGTTAACGGAGGCTGAACTGGTTGTATCGGGCGGACGCGGAATGAAAGGCCCCGAAAACTGGGGAATGATTGAAGAGCTTGCCCAGGTGTTAGGTGCTGCAACAGCGTGCTCAAAACCCGTGGCCGATATGCACTGGAGGCCGCATGAAGAACACGTGGGCCAAACCGGTATCACCATTAAGCCCAACCTGTATATTGCCGTAGGTATATCAGGCGCTATACAGCATTTGGCCGGTGTTAGCTCAAGCAAAGTGATAGTGGCTATTAATAAAGATCCTGAAGCGCCTTTCTTTAAGGCTGCTGATTACGGTATAGTGGGCGATGCATTTGAGGTGCTGCCCAAACTGATTGAAAGCGCTAAAAAATTGAAGTCGGCTACCAGCTAATTGTAAAGGGTACGCTTTAATGCAGAAAATTAAACTCGAAATAGTGGGCCTCACGTCCGGCCAAACCCACGGTTCATATACCCTTATTTTGGGTGAGACCGAGGGTGAGCGCAAGCTACCTATTATAATAGGCAGCTTTGAGGCGCAGGCCATCGCTATTGAGATTGAAAAAATAGTTCCTTTCCGCCCCATGACTCATGATTTGTTTGTGTCGTTCAGCCGCACTTTTAATATTGAGGTGGAGGAAGTGGTTATATACAACCTGGTGGAAGGTGTATTTTACTCAAAAATTATCTGCAAAATGGGCAATGAAAAGCATGAAATTGATGCACGCACCAGTGATGCCATAGCCATAGCCGTAAGGTTTAACTGCCCGGTTACTACATTTGAGCATATCATGGAAACCGCAGGCATTACCCTGCAAACCGAGGACGATGAGGAGCAGCCATCACGGCCCGCTGCACCGGCATCCGGCGATGCCCCGCCTTTGCGCAATGCCCCTACACGAAACGACCTTTCTAACCATAGCCTGCCTGAGCTGGAAAAAATGCTGAACGAAGCTGAAGAAGTGGAAGATTACGAGCGGGCAGCCCGTATCCGTGATGAGATACGAAAAAGAAAATAATTCGTATTTTCCCGCCTGATAATGAATGAAATCTCTTTCACCAGTATTGCCCGCGGCCTGTTGGGCATTGTTTTTTTACTGGGTGTAGCCTGGGTTTTCAGCAATAACAAAAAAAAAATAAACTGGCGATTGGTGTTGGGTGGCTTAGGATTACAAATCCTTATCGCGGTGTTGGTGTTAAAGGTCGATTTTGTTTGGCAATTTTTTAATGCCATCGGAAACGGTTTTGTAAGCATTCTTAATTTCACCAATAAAGGAGCCGAGTTTCTTTTTGGTGTACTGGTAACGGACGTTGATAAATATGGCATCCTGTTCGCTTTCAAAATCCTTCCCACGGTAATCTTCTTTTCTGCCCTTACCTCTCTACTATATTATTTAGGTATCCTGCAAAAAGTGGTATACGGTATTGCCTGGGTAATGAAAAAATCAATGCGGCTAAGCGGGGCGGAAAGCCTTGCGGCAGCAGCCAACGTGTTTTTAGGTCAAACGGAAGCGCCCCTGGTTATTAAACCGTATATACCCAAAATGACCCGTAGCGAGATACTTTGCCTCATGTCAGGCGGTATGGCTACCATTGCAGGGGGTGTAATGTCGGCTTTTATAGGTTTTTTGGGCGGACCCGACCCTGAAATGCAGCGATTTTTTGCTACGCACCTGCTTACGGCGTCGTTAATGTCTGCACCCGCAGCTATTGTTGCTGCTAAAATGGTAATGCCCGAAACCGAAGAGTTTGACAGCAGTTTGAAGGTCAATAATGAAAAGTTGGGTTCCAATGTCCTGGAATCAATTTCAATTGGTACTACCGAGGGACTAAAACTGGCTGTAAACGTAGGCGCTATGTTACTGGTGTTTACGGCTATGATCTACCTGCTGAACTCACTGTTAATAGGTATTGGAGATATTACTAACCTGAATGCCGAGATTGAAGCTGCAACCGGTGGCCGCTATAAAGAGCTTTCTTTCCAGCTTATACTGGGTTACCTGTTTGCCCCGGTGGCCTGGGTTATAGGTGTTGACCCCAAGGATATGTACGTAGTGGGCCAGTTGCTGGGAGAAAAAACCATCCTTAATGAATTTTACGCCTA
>DASPJH010000370.1:0-7553 GCA_035628715.1 Bacteroidia bacterium | reverse complement strand
TGTGTGGGGAGGTGTTGGTATTCATATAAGTATACGCCGGTAAACTACTATACAAAAGTAAACCAATATACTTTGGAAACCAACATAACTCACCTTTGCATTGTGAAACCAAATTATTTAAACTATATGAAAATTACATTCATTATTGCCCGCGTGTTGCTGGGCGCGCTGTACGTTTTTGCGGCCCTTAACTATTTTTTCCAGTTAACGCCTCAGGAAGCGCCGACAGGAACAGCCCTTACATTTGCTATGGGACTTGGCGCTGCTGGCTATTTTATGCCCTTCCTGAAAGTGCTGGAGCTGTTGTGTGGTATTGCCTTTATTACCGGGCAGTATGTATCGCTGGCGGCAGTGGTTATTTTCCCGGTAACGGTGAATATCCTGCTGTTCCACGCTTTTCTGGCGCCCGAAACGGTGATAATGTCCATCTTTATGCTGGGGCTTAACCTGTTTATCGCCTGGAGATACAGGGGCAATTATTCAATGGTATTTGCCCGCCGGTAAGTGATAATTAATCCGCGATTCTTTTGTCTCCCTTCGGGTCTATCCTTACGGAGCCTCAGGGTGACAAAAGAATCGCTACTTTTGCACTGCTTAATGAAACTAAACTACAAACCCGAACCCGGATTACTATGGCAGGCCCCAACCGTATTGGTGGGACTGATTATCAGCGCAAAGTTTAAGCTGGAAGTTTCCGGTAATTTGGCTCCCTTTACCCTGCAAACGCTGGTATTGTGCATCACCTGCCTGTATTTCAGCCGCCAGGCCAACCTGCTGGGCACGTTTTTATATATGGTGGCCGGTATGTATTTCCCGGTGTTTTCAAGCAACGAGATATTCGGAAGGGAGTTTTATTTCGGTTATAATGCAGGTTATATTTACGGCTTTCCGTTGGCGGTGATATTAATTACCTCCTCAAAGGAAAATTACAACAGTTGGTTCACTGCTTTCTCCTGGCTGTTAATGGCCCATGCCCTTATACTGGCCTGCGGAACCGCCTGGGGAATATTTTATAAAAAAGTGGATTATGGTTTTGCGGTACAAACCGGTTTTATGAACCTGCTGCCCGGTGCTATTGCGAAATCAATAGTGGTTTCGCTAGTGTATTGGCTGACGCAGAAGAATTTAAAAAATGAAAAGGTGGATTAAAATATTGCTTATATGTTTAGGTGTTTTAACAGGATTATGGGTGACAGCCCGTATAACCGGGGCTTTGCAATGGTACGTTTGCCCCACAACTGCCAATGAACCCACAATTAAAGTTAAACAGCATATTTTTACCTCTAATTTAATTTCTCCTCAATTGGGTGATTTAATATGCTATTATAAAGAAAGAAAAGGCTGGGGAGAAGATATATACGTACATAGGCTTTGCGGGACTGGGGAAGATACGGTATTAATAAAAGATGGGATATTATTTGTAAACGGAGAAAACCTTGACAAGAACAAGGTTTTTAATTTTGCATATATAGTGCCAACTAAAAGTATTCCCTTGTTAAAGAGAAAAAGGATTATAACGGAAGGAAATTATTATGTAATTAACGAGAAGAGCATAATATTTACTAATAAAGAAACAGTAGAAAAGGATAGCATCCAGGGAGAATGGCGTTTTGAAGAAGAAAATTTATCAAATGATAAAATTATGGAAAAGTGGAATCAGCCCTGGAATACAGATTATTTCGGTCCTGTTGTGGTTCCTTTAAGACACTATTTCGTTATGGGAGATAGCCGCCATAATTCTCTTGATTCCCGGTATTTCGGTTTTATTCCCGTTGAAAACTTTGCCGGGACGGTAGTTGGTTACTAAGGATTACTGATTCCGACAAAAGGAGAAAGACAAGAGTAATGTTGAAAATAATTTGTAAATTTTATTGCACAAAATCTTTCTTTTCTAATTACTCTTCGTTAAGGGACTTCCAGATCATGTCCTTCAGTTCCTGGATATTTTTACCGGATACCGAGGAAATAAATATCGAGGGAATATCTTTTGGTAATTCCTGTCTCATTTCGGCTATCAGTTCATCGTCCAGCATGTCAGACTTTGTTATGGCTAATAAGCGTTTTTTATGCAAAAGTTCCGTATTAAATTGTTCCAGTTCATTAACCAAAATGGCATATTCTTTTTTTATATCCTTACTGTCTGCCGGAATCATAAACAGCAGCAATGCATTGCGCTCAATATGGCGAAGGAAACGGTGCCCGAGGCCTTTGCCCAGGTGCGCACCTTCAATAATTCCCGGAATGTCAGCCATTACAAACGAGCGGTAATCGCGGTATTTTACAATACCCAGGTTAGGTACCAGCGTAGTAAACGGGTAATCGGCAATTTCAGGCTTAGCGGCTGTTACCACAGAAAGCAGCGTTGATTTACCTGCATTGGGAAAGCCTACCAGGCCTACGTCGGCCAGCACTTTCAGCTCCAGTATCCGCCATTTTTCATCGCCGGGCTCACCGGGCTGCGCAAAACGCGGCGTTTGGTTGGTGCTGGTTTTAAAGTTGTTGTTGCCCAGCCCGCCACGACCACCTTTCAGCAGTATTTCCCGTTGGCCGTGCTCGGTGATTTCAAAAAGGATCTCACCGGTTTCCTCGTCCTTCGCAACAGTACCCAGCGGTACCTCCAGTATCTCGTCCTTGCCGCTGGCTCCGGTTTTCAGGCCGCTGCTTCCGGATTGGCCGCTTTCAGCAATAACATGTTTGCGGTACTTAAGGTGGAGAAGCGTCCAAAGCTGGTCGTTGCCCACAACTATAATATCGCCGCCACGTCCGCCATCGCCGCCGTCGGGCCCGCCCTTGGCGGTTTTTTTATCCCTGTGAAAATGTACGCTGCCCGCACCGCCTTTGCCGCTGCGGCAGTTAATTTTCACATAATCTATAAAGTTACTGTCTGCCAAAATATTTAAGATTTACTCCAATGTGTAACACCTGATTACCGGTGAAAGGTTTTTCAAAGGCTTAACAAGGAGCCAGATTAGCCAGTTAGTGCGAAAATAATTATTTGTTAATTATGCAACGGAAACATCAATTTTCCTGCACAAATTAGCAAATATTTCATCAATTTCACCTACGCCGTTAATGCTCTCGTATTTACACTGGCCCCTGTAATAATTAGCCACTGGCAATGTTTCATTATTGTATACCTGTATGCGTTTTTCAATTACTTCAGGGTTGCTGTCATCGGGGCGGCCACTGCTTTTGCCACGTTCCAGCAAGCGGGTTTTCAGCTCATCGTGGGGCACTTCAAGCCCTACCATTTTACCGATGCGCTCGCCGCGTTCCTCCAGCAGCCGGTCCAGTGCTTCAGCCTGGGCTACAGTACGGGGGAAGCCATCAAATATGAAACCGTTGGCGGCCGGGTTGGCATCCAGCTTATTGCGTATCATGCCAATCACTACCTCATCAGGTACTAACTGGCCGGCATCCATCAGGCTTTTGGCTTTTAGTCCCAATTCGGTTGCAGCTTTAATTTCAGCACGAAGCAAATCGCCGGTAGAGAGCTGTATAACCCCATATTTTTCAACCAGCTTAGCTGATTGAGTGCCCTTGCCGGAGCCAGGAGGGCCAAAAAGAACTATATTGAGCATCGGTTACGTTTTTTTAACAAAAGAGTGCGAAGATAAGGATTGAAGTTTAGAGTTTGAAAGTTTAAAGTACTTGTTTGCTTGTGGTATGAAATATAGATACAGGAACCATATAAGTTGGGTGCTGGCGGCTTTTGTGCTGGTGTTTGCAGCATGCACTGCCGGTGGAAATCCTAAAGCGGTGCAAAAAAAAGTTACCGTAGGTATTGCACAATTAGGAGAAATTCCAATTACTGTTTGTGATACCGTTAAAAAAGCCATCCAATATATTTATGGGTTTAATGTAGTGATATTAAAAAAAGAAGAAATACCTAAGCAATTTTTTGTGAATATTAAATTGCCCCGTTACCGTGCAGACTCGCTAATCAGGTATTTGAAAAGAAAGGCAAATGACAGTGTCAGGTTTGTTACCGGAATTACCGGTTATGATATTTCAACTACAAAATACGATGAAGATGGAAATATATTGACGCCTGCAAGTAAGTATGCCGACTGGGGTGTGTTTGGCCTTGGATATATGCCGGGACCATCCTGTATTGTTTCAACTTACCGGTTAAAAACTGCCGATAAAAAATTGTTTTATAACCGCATTAAAAAAGTTGTTGTGCATGAATTGGGGCATAATTTAGGTTTAGACCATTGTTCAGACAAGCATTGCGTTATGACGGATGCCGTGGAAAAAATAAGTACGGTTGATAACGAAGCGATGGAATTGTGCGGAAAATGCAGGAATAAAATTAACTGATTGTACAGGATTTCAAAACCGTTGCAAATTAACCCTTCAGCACATAAATGCTGTCAAGGTTTCTTCCCAGGCCGTTATAGTCCATTCCGTAACCTACAATAAAGCGATTAGGTATTTCTAATCCTTTATAATCAATAGATATTTTTTCCACCAAAGCGCCGGGCTTGTTCAACAGCGTAGCTATGCGGATAGAAGCCGGTTTGTGTTTTCTTAATTCTTTCAGCAGATAACTAACGGTTAAACCAGTATCAATTATGTCTTCAATAATTATGACATCCTGTCCAGAAATATCAATATCCAGTCCCATTACCTGGTTCACCAATCCTGAGCTGGCAGTATTATGATAGGATTTTACTTTTATGAAGGAGAATTTAGGAGTTATTGTTAGCTTTTTCGCCAGGTCGGCGGCAAACACAAAGGCGCCGTCAAGAATGGGGAGAAAGACTGGTGTTTTGTCTTTAAAATCCCTGCTAATGGTATCGGCTATAGAGCTTACAGCCTGCTGTATTTTTTCAGCGCCTATAAATGGTTCAAAGGTCTTGTCGGCTAACCTTACGTTCATATCACAAAGAAAATGGGATTACGTGAACGCAATCCCATTTTCTGTTAACAGTATCTTAATAAGTATGAAAATTCCTTTACCCGTTCTCCTCACCCCGTGTCATTGTCAGGTTATAAATGTTTTCACCCTCCGGTACATTTATATCTGTCTGGCCGGTATAGTTAATACCATCAGTGGTGGTGAGGGTGGCAGCAAGTGTGTAGCTGCCGGGCGGAACATTTTCAGCGGCAAATTTACCGTCCAGCTCATCGTCGCCGGTTTTTTGCAGGGTTATGGGGTTGCCGCCACCGGTGGGGGTAATGGTTACAATAGCCTGGCTAATGTGTGCATTCATTTCCTCGGCGTCGGGGTGCTGCGGATCAATAATGGAAACGTCGGCAGTTACGGTAGTATTTTGGGCTGCTTCCCGGGCTTCCACATCCGCTTTACGCTTGCTGTCGTCAGCGGTGGTGGTATCGCCGTAAGGAAGGAATACATCTTTCAGCTTGTCCAGCAGTTTCATAGCCCGGCTTGAATAAAAGCCCAGCAGGAAGGATATAATCAGCGTTGCTTTTGAGGCGCTTACATCCACCATACTATCGGGATTTGAAATGTAGTTATAAGCAAATATTATTATTAATGAAATGAAAGGAGAGTAAACAATTTTTGCTAAATGGCCGGGAATTTCTTCGGGCCTGAAACCTGTGCCATTGGAAATAGCCACAGCTATATAAAACAATATACTGGTAATTACACCAAAAATGGTCCAGAAAATTACCTCGAAATAAGTATGCGGACCTGCCAGCCAGAAATAGGATTTTACCCTGAACTTGGCCGATTCTATAAATGCAACAGCCAGTGAGTTGGGTTGTACTTCGAGCAGGGGAAATAACTTTTGGGTATCCTGGGGATATACATAAGGCAGTTGCTGTTTTATATATTCCTTTACTGCCGGGCAGTTGGGATTATCTTTAAAGCGGATACTGGTTGTTGCGATGGGAGGAGTGCCTGCAGTATCGTTATCCAAACTGTATAGCGATTCTATTTTAATATTAGTAGAGCCTTCGTTAATTAACGATGTAAGGTAGCTGATGTCCTTCGGATCCATTTTTTTAAACTCGGCTTCGTGCGGATCGTCCCAGTATTTGGGGTTTTTATCGGTATAGGCTTCCAGCGAGTGGGTTACGATATAAACAATTACGGTTGCTACCAGAATGACGATGAGAACAAACAGCCAGTTGTTTTGCTGCTGCCAAAACTCTTTGGTACGCATGCGCTGCCAGAGGCTTAAATCGGTATTACCCTGCGGGTTCACAGTATTTGACATGGTTAGGTTAGTTTTTAAAAATATTAAGCAATAAACTGTTTAGATACCCAGGCGTTTTGTTGGGGGTCTATACGGTACCACCCGTCCAATTCAGCATAAGCAGTGATTTGAGCGCCTTTTCCAAGTGAATATGAAACAGGAAAACTAGTTCCTGCACCCGTTCTCACATTCAGCTTTGAGGCGGTTACCGTGCCGGTAGCTATGGGCTGTGGCGCCTGGGTGGTATTGGTAGTAAAATTGCTTATTTTCTGTACTACCAGCGGTATAAAGTTCTGGTTGGCAGCTTCCACGGTATTACCACCGAAGAACGCCGTTCCCGGGCATGTTTTAGTGCTGCCTGAACCGTTGGTGCGCTTGCCGGTATTCAGGTCGAACCAGTGGTGGTAAAGGATGGTCTGGTCATTGGGCGGCAGGTGGAAACGCTTACATAGTATGGCATTCAGGAATACAATGGTTTCTTTATGCTCGTCAGTCATCTGGTCCTGATCAGCATCAAACCAGCCTAAATGCTCAATGGCTATACTGCCTGTATTAGCGCCTTTAATAGCTGCGGGTGTAGAATTAAAGTTGCGGCATAAAGCGATGGTCCCATCAGGAAATGAGGTAAGGTTTTGGCCAATGTCAGAGAATCCGCGCTGCAGGTGGCTGCGTTTCATACTATCCAACCATTTGAAGGGCTGGGGAGGGTTATCCTTAAAGTAGTGCACATACCCCGGTATGTAGGTATGGTGGTTTTGTATACGGGTTATTTCCCTGGTAAACTTAGTGTTCTCCAGGTAATTTTTAAACTCCTCTCTTGTGAAAAGAGTAAACTGTCCATGAATTTGTGGCATAGGTTAGCAATTGGTTTTTTCGAAATTAAAATAACATTAGGTTAAAAACAAAAGTATTAATTGACAATTAGCATAAAAAGGGTGAAATAACCCGATTGTTTGATGGCAGGTAAAGGTACAATATTTTGAACCCTCAATATTTTTGAACCGTACGCTATTAATTACTTTCCTGCCAGCGCCTTTTCCCAGGCCCAGGCGGTTTTCAGCATGTTGCGCAGGTCGCGCTCGGATTTCCAGCCTAATACGTTATTGGCTTTGGCAGTATCAGCATATACCTGCTCTACGTCTCCGCTGCGGCGGGGACCGTATGCATAGTTAAAGTTTACGTCGGTTTCAGCTACAAATGTATCAACTACCTCTTTAACGCTGCTGCCTTTCCCGGTACCCAGGTTGAATATCTCCAGCTTATCCGGTGATTCATTTTGCAGCAGGCGCTCTACCGCACGAACGTGGGCTTTGGCTAAGTCCACCACATGCAGATAATCGCGTACTGCCGTACCATCGGGCGTTTTATAGTCATTGCCAAAAA
>DASPJH010000369.1:0-4379 GCA_035628715.1 Bacteroidia bacterium | reverse complement strand
CTCTACCATCATACTAAGTACAAAGTTAACCATTTACTATTTACTATTTACAGTGGAGTAAGCACGCAAACACCAAAAGACCTAAGGGTAAGAAAATATTTTTGCCCAAAACGCACTTTTTCCTATTACTCTTTAACAAATTATTAATTGCATGGGACTTAATTACAAATACCAGGACATGTTCCAGGTGGTGAATGGAAAAGAATGCCTGGTGGAAATGGACGAAGCGCCGAAAGCCACACGGCTTTTCGGCGATTTTATTTACGAAGGCGATTTTGCGGTGATGTGCGGAACGGAAGGGACCGGCAAATCGCTGCTGGGCCTGCAAATTGCCGACGCTATCAGCAGGGGCCGGCCTATTGACGGCTTTGGAATGGATTGCGGCGCACAACCGGTAATGTACCTGGATTTTGAAAGCAAAAAGAATGAGTTTATCCGGAGGTACAGCATGGATGGCAAAAACCCGCATGAATTCAGCGATAATTTTTTCAGGGTAACCTTTCACCCAAAATATTTCGATTACACAGGGATACGCAAACAGTTGCTGTCGGAACTCAACCATATTTTCTGGCGAAAGCCGATACTGGTGGTGGTAAACAACCTGGAATACCTGAAATGTTTTGCTGCTGAGAGTTATGTGCTGGCCGTGTTGAAAGAAATGCAGGTGAACTATAATTTTACTGTTTTAGTGCTGGCCGGTAAAAGAAGCGGCAAAACCCACCCTAAAGCAGGTATAAACCAGCTAAGCCGCGCTATACGTGGCCTGGCTGACAGCATTTTTGCACTGGGCCACAGCAAGAAAGGCGAAACCGTTCGTTATGCAAAGCAACTGAAAAACAGCACAGGCGCGCCGGTATACCACGATAAAAAAGTAGCTGAGTTTACCATTGGCAAAAAGGGAAATTTTACAGGCCTTACTTTTACCGGGTTTGGAAGGGAATACCCGCATATTGCCGAACCACCTGCTGGTATTGAGGCTGAAATTATAAATCTGAAACTGGCTAACCCGGCTTTAACCTATCTTGAAATAGCCGAACAGCTGGATACCTACAAAATGAAAGTGAAACGGGCGCTGGATAAATATGAGGAGCTTTTGTCCTTCGAATACGCTCACGCTGACAGCAACTGTACCGAAAGCCTTGGGACTGTAGTAACAAATAGAACCTCCTCCCTCACCCCTACCCACCCGGATGATGGAATAACTGAAAACTCCACTGGTGCGAGGAAAGACTCTGAAACCCTTGCTGCTGTAGTAACAACTGTAACACTAAATTCAGAACAACAGGATACCGGAGATTTTAAAACTGGAATTCTGAATTCGAAAGCAGAAAACAGCGAAAGCCTTGGGGCTGTAGTAACAAATGAAACAACAGTAACAGAAGTAACGTTGTCCTCCCTCCCACTTCTTTCTCACACGGATAGCCCGCAGGAAGGAATGCCCACAACCAAACCTGAATCCCTTGCTGCTGTAGTAACAACTGTAACACAAAATCCGGAATTGCCGCAAGCGCTGCCCAAAACATCCAAACCCAACCAGCAACTTACCTACAGCCAGCAACTTAAAAAGAGGCTTGCAGAAGCACGAAGGAAAAAGTAACCTGGCCCCCGGGCAGGCGTTGCCCACCTTGATTCTTGATGGGTATGTTAAAAAGAAAAGAAATCTACCTGGTTGCACAAACCTTCCTCACCCTCATATTGGACGAAAACAACAGGGACGATGGCAAAAAGGCAGACTCTTCTGTATTGTCGTTTCGTAATCCGGCAAACCGGATTTTGTTGCTTAATAACAGCAGTGGAGCTATGCTTATTATTACCATTAACTATTGATTAATGCCACCCAAACGATTTACCGGATTTGTGGTGAATAAGCGGGCAGGTATTTTTTTGAAATTTTTCAACAGAAGTTGTTATTAAAACACTGTATTACAGTTGATTTTATAATTTAAACAAACTGTTATTTTAAGGTTTTTATGAAAATAGTTGGATTTTTATTGCAATCAAATATATTTGCCATATAACTACCCGGACTAATTACCTATAATGAAACGCATTGCTGTATTTACATTTGCATTAATTACGTTTTTCCTTTTATTATTTCTGCTGAGCCCTTTAATTGGACTCGATTTTTCTGAAGCCGAACAATGGATGAAAGGCAGCGGCGGAATTTTGGCTGCATTTACAGGTACCACCCTTTTAATAATAGATTTTTTTCTGCCTGTTCCCTCTAGTTTAATTATGATTTACAATGGTCTGTTGTTTGGGCCATATATGGGCACGTTGTTATCAGTAGCAGGGGGAATAGGAGCTTCCCTTATGGGATACTATGCAGGGAAAAGCGGAAAAAAATATATGCTCAGGTTTATTTTACCCGCTGATATTGAGAAATCTAAAAGTTTTTTTGATCGCTGGGGACTGCTGGTAATTGCCATTACCCGCCCGGTACCACTCTTATCAGAAGCTGCCAGTGTAGTTGCCGGTATGAGCGGGATAGAACTGAAGCAAATGTTTAAATACTCGCTGGTGGGCTATTTACCCCCGGCAATAATTTATGCGCTTACCGGAGCTTATGCTATGGATATAGGAGGAGGGATTATCTCTTTCCTGATAGTTATAGGCATTTCTACCATTGCCTGGCTGGCTGGTAATTTTTTTCAGAAAAGACTAACACAATCCGTTTAAGTGCAGGTAACAAGGTATAATAACAGCATAATAACACTGCTTTTGCTGGTGGTTGCCCTGCCCTTGTATGGCAGTGATACTACCCGCAGAAAAAAGTCGCCGGTAAGTGTTTTTCCGGTGCCCGCGTTTGGTTACGCGCCTGAAACACGCTGGTACGTGGGCGCGGTGGCGTTATTTAACCTGCGTTTTTTGCAGAAGGATTCATTTTCGCGCGTATCCAGCGCAAAAGCTGAGATAAATTATACTCAGAATAAACAGCTTATTGCAGAAGTGCAGTGGAGCGCGTTTTCAAAAACCGGCAGCTGGTACCATGAAGGATTACTGGGATACCGCAAATTTCCTGAGTTATACTGGGGAGTGGGCGCCAACACGCCTGACAGCGTAAAAGAGTTATACAGCGCCAAACGTATCGAAGCAGATATACGCTCGCTAAAGCTGGTGGGCGCCAATAGTTTTCTGGGGTTGCGGTTCAGGCTGCAAAACATGTTTGATGTGGAGTTTAAAAACGGTGGCCTGATGGAGACATCCAGGGTGGTTGGCTCACAGGGCGCTGTATCGGCTGGCGTAGGCCCGGCTTTTTTATACGACAGCCGTAAAAATGCCCTGAATGCACAGCAGGGTGTATTCTTCTCAACCAGTTTCCTGCATTTCGGCAAGTCGTTTGGCAGCTCGGTGCAGTTTAACCGGTTTGAGGCCGATGCCCGTAAATATTACAAACTCAATACTACGGTACTGGCCCTGCAGGCGTATACCGTGCTGAATATGGGCGGCGCGCCGCCTTTCCGTATGATGGGGCTGATGGGCAGCGACCGCGAGATGCGGGGCTACTACCAGGGCAGGTACCGCGACCAGAACTATTTTTCATTGCAGGCAGAGTGGCGGGTACCCGTAAAATGGGGGCTGGGTTTTGCCGTATTTGGCGGCGCAGGCGAAGTGTTTGAGTGGGGCAGCCCGTATGCGGTAAAAGTATTTAAATACACTGCTGGCGGGGGCTTGCGAATAAGAGTAGATAAAAAAGATAATATCAACATGCGTTTTGACTATGCAGTAGGGTATAAAACCAGTGGCTTTTATGTTGCATTTGCCGAAGCATTTTAATAATCTAACTAATATTTATCAATAATGAGTGTTTTTAACTTTCCTCAAATCAATTTCAAGGGCCTGCTTATGGTAGATGTGGGCACAGCTAACAACGATGATTATTCGGCTGATGTGTTCCCTCCCGACAGCCCTTATGCGGGACAGCCGGTGCGACTGGGCGACTCGGTAAATGTGCAGGCGCTTACCTATGGAATGAATGATGCTGACTGGATTACCTGGGTGCAGCAGCAGCATACATTCGCAACATCGCCTGCAAATATGGCCAAGGCAGCGGCAAAAGCGGCAACCGCTAACCGTGCCGAAGGCAATGTAGCAGCGGCGGCAGCCCCAACAGATAACTCTGTGCAGCTGATACCGGGAGAATGGAACTATTACGGCGGCATGGGACTGAAAATGGTGGATGTAAACGTTACAGGTATTAACGATTATAATAATGTAATACCCCCCGGTTTGTTAACGCAGCTGCGGGGTGCATCACTATCGTTCAACAACCGCCCTGATAGTACAGGTCGCTCTACCGGGATGCTGATTGACGTAAACCCTGAAGACCCGTCCAATTCACAGGTTTTTACCGATTTTCTTTCACTTACCTATAACGA
>DASPJH010000368.1:0-2737 GCA_035628715.1 Bacteroidia bacterium | reverse complement strand
AGTATTTTTCTGCAAAAGCAGTATCGTAAAATACAGGGCACATACAAAGATACGCTTATAACCAGCCAGGGCTGTGATAGTGTAATAACTACCAATTTACAGATAGGTGGTTTTTTGAACAATACCGTAGCTGTTACGATTTGCTTAGGCGATAGTATTTTTTTGCAAAACCAGTACCATAAAGTGTCGGGCACTTACAAAGATACGTTTGCAACAAGCAAGGGGTGTGATAGTATCTTAACAACCATTTTGCAGGTAGGTAGTTTTTTGGGTTTTACTGTAGATACCACAATTTGTTCAGGTGACAGCATTTTTTTGCAAAACCAATACCGCAGCACCGCTGGCAGTTATCAGGATACTATAGCCTCGGCAAGTGGATGTGACAGCATTGTTACGACGATGCTTCAGGTAGTTAATGATTATATCAACACCACAGATACAAGCGTTTGTGAAGGTGATAGTATTCTGAGGTTTGGTAATTATTATAAACTCCAGGGAAGTTATTATGATACTCTTTCTTCAACAGGTAATTGCAAAACAATTGAAATAACCAACTTATCCTTAATAGGTCGAAAGCAAGAATTGTTGAGCAGTATTCTTTGTGAAAGCGATAGTTTATTTTTTGGTGAAAAGTATTTAAAAACTACCGGGCTATATTACGATACTACATACAATGGTAATTGCATTGACACACTAAGGATTTTAACGCTCACAGTTAAACCAATATCAGTATTTACAGCAGAGTTTAAAGTATGCCCGGGTGATAGCGTTTTTTACCTGGGACAATTTTTTACACAGGATACCATATTCTATGATACACTTGAAAATTCAGCACTTTGCGACTCAATTGTAGTTACCCGTATAAGTGAGGTAGGCGTGCCTCCGGTTTTGGCTGATAGTGCTTATTACTGTGAGAATAAATTGGCAGAAGCTGACCCTGGTGAATATTACTCTTACCTTTGGAACAATGGTTCTACAAACCGCATACTTAATACAGATGTTGAAGGCATTTACTCGGTTCAGGTTACTGACACAAACAATTGTAAGTTTACTGACTCAATAATTATTACCGAACGTTGTGATCCGCTGATATTTGTGCCAACAGCGTTTTCGCCTAATAACGATGGACTAAACGATATATTTAAGATAGAGTCTTACAACATCACAGAACTGAAGTTTATAATATTTGACCGCTGGGGAGAAATCCTTTTTGAAAGTGATAAAATTGCATTTACCTGGGATGGAACCTATAAAGGGATTGCCCTTCCCATAGGGGTGTACCATTGGAGCGCGACTTTTAAAGGGGTAAATCGAGTAGGTCGGTTACTAAAAATGAATCAAAAAGGGGTATTGAACCTGATTAGATAAATAACTTTTGTCAAATTTATTAGTAAGTATTATATTGCGAGGATAATACAATTTCTTATGAAAAAGAGTTTTACAATTTTATTGCTTCTTTTTTCGGCTTTAAATGTGTCGGCTCAAAGCATTCACGATAGCTTGGTGGCTTTTTATCCGTTTAACGGAAATGCTAACGATGCCAGCGGCAAAGGTAATAATGGAGCCGTTAACGGCGCTATACTTACAACAGATAGATTTGGAAATTCCAACTCGGCTTATGAGTTTGACGGGTCAAATGATTACATACAGGTATCCAACAGCACTTCATTAGACTTAAATTATAAGTTCAGTGTTTCTGTTTGGTTTTATCAAACTGATGCATCTACAGCCGGTTATAGGCTTATAGATAAGAATACAGCGGGTTTTCCCGATGGATATGGAATTGATACCCGTGGGGATGCAACTGGTAAAACAGTAAGAATGTATTTTAAGAATCAGGATCCGGATGCTAATAGCCTTCACAGCTTGAATAGCTGGAATCATATAGTAATTACATATGACTCTCTTGAAATTAAATTTTATTTAAATGGTCAACTTGAGAATACTGTAAATATTGTCGGTAGCGATGCTCCTGCTAACAACTTGCCATTATTGATAGGTTGCGGCCAGAATGGTACCAATCGGCAGGATTTCTTTAAGGGAAAAATTGACGATTTAAGAATTTACAGTAGAACCCTAAGCAGCACTGAGGTAACAATGCTGTTTTCCGGACCTATTAGTGTTGTAAACGAAGTTAATAGCCAACATACGGCATTAGTTTTTCCTAACCCAACCTCAACGGGAACTGCTAGTCTAGATGAAGGCTTTGAGGTTATAGGTGTAACAAATATAATAGGCCAGCATGTAAACTTTTTGTTTGATATTCAATATCATACTGTTACAATTAGTGAGCCTAAAGGGATTTATCTGATTCAGGTTAAAGACAAAACTACAGGATCAATTCAAACAGTAAGATTGAGTTTAGAGTGATGAAATTAAGGCAACTGGTGCTTATAGCGGTTTGTTGTTTGACAATAGGTGTTAACTCCCAGATATTAAACATCGGTGATACTCTTAAACTAACTTCATTAAATTATGGATTGGTTGCATACTATCCTTTTACTGGCAATGCAGGCGATTCTAGTGGAACGGGTAACCATGGCTCGGTAAATGGTGCTATATTAACAACTGACAGGTTTGGAAACCCGAACAGTGCGTACCAGTTTGATGGCTCCAATGACTACATAGAAATTGCGGATCATAGCAGCCTTGATGTGGCTGACAGTTTTTCAATAACATTATGGTTAAATCAATATACTTCGACATCAGCAGGCTATAGACTATTTGATAAAACTAC
>DASPJH010000367.1:0-2281 GCA_035628715.1 Bacteroidia bacterium | reverse complement strand
CACCCGTTTCAGAAACGAAGGGTATTACCAGTTTAGCCGCGAATACATTGCCTTTGCCGTAGACAGCAGCTTGGAAGGTAACTACGTGGATATTATCCTTCAAATCCGTAACCCTGAAATTTATAAAACACATGGGGTTTTTACCATAAGCAATGTATATGTAAACGTAATAAACAAAGATGTAAAGGATACCATAGGCGAGTTTGCCAGGTGGCACCTGTATGACAGTTTGTGGATGAACCTAAACAGGTACCCGCTGAAAGAAGACATATTATCCAGCAATATTCTGATACGCCCCGGCGATTTATACAGCCAGAAACAGGTAGACAATACATACAGAAGGCTTAATGACATCCTTTTGCTTCAGCAAACCGGGGTTACCTTTGAGATAGACACATCTGCACCCGGAACGCTGCTGTGTTTTATAACCCTTTACCCGGGCAAGCGCCAGGAAACAATTTATGAGCCGCAAATAATAACATCCGACCAAAACAATGCAGTGGAACAGGCCAACCAGCGTAACTACGGTATTGCCAGCGCTGTTACCTACCGCAATAAAAACCTGTTTAGAAGAGCCGAATCGTTTGATTTGCGATACCGTATTTCGCTGGAAGGGCAATTCAGGTTTAATGATTCCATACCTTTTTTTAATAATATCGAAAATAATTTCAGCACTTCGCTGGCGCTTCCGCGCATCACCATTTTACGCGGTTTACAGCGTTCTATTGATATAAGAAGCACCAAAACCACTATTATCGGGAGTTATATTTATGAGTCGAATATTGATTTTAACAGGCAGGTTATATCGCTTAGTTATAATGAATATTTTAGCAGGGTATTTAACAGTTTTAATTTTACCTGGCTGGAGGTTTCATTCAATAAAGTGGAGGCCAAGCGTAACTTCCTCTCGCTGGTAAACCCGGCCGACAGTATTTTTGTTGCCAACCTGTTTGTAACTAACCTGATAGCCAACAGCCGTTTCACCTGGCTGTATTCCGACCGTTTTTTGATAGGCGCCCGTAATCACTTTTCGGCCCGCACCATGCTGGAGCCGGCCGGAAACACTTTATATGCTTTTATGCGCCTCACGGGCCAGCCCGTTCCTTCTGACGGTATATATAAAATTGATAACGTTAATTTTGAACAATACATTAAAATTGACGAGGATATACAATTTAACCAAATAATTAATTCGATAAGCTCTTATGCCGCGCGCCTGCATTTAGGGGTTGGGCTGCCTTACGGAAACTCGAAGATAATGCCGTTTGTGAGGCGGTATTTTATTGGCGGCGCCAACAGCCTTAGGGGCTGGCGGCCGCGAACGCTTGGCCCCGGCAGCTTTACCACCACCGAACCGGGGGTAAGGGCCGACCGTAGCGGTGAAATGATTATTGAGGCACAGGCTGAATACCGGTTTGTGTTAATTGAAAACCTGCTGAACGGCGCATTTTTTATGGATGCCGGTAATATATGGTATACAAAACCGGTGGAAGGACGGGAAGGAGCCCATTTCAGGATGGGGACTTTTATGAATGAAATGGCCGTGGATGCTGGAGTAGGCGCCCGTTTTGACTTTTCGTTTTTTGTAGTTCGGCTGGATTTTGGCGTTCCACTCAGAAATCCTGAATTACCGAGCAAAACCCGATGGCTGTTTGATGATTACGAGCGCAGGGACAAAAGATTATTCCGCAGTATTATTTTTAATTTAGGCCTTGGCTACCCTTTTTAAACCTGACTATGTTTAAGCTGATACGACTGTTTCTTTTTATGATGCCGCCTGAGGATGCGCATTATTTTACCATGAACCTGCTAAAAAGGCTGGGCAATTTTCTGCCAATGGCATTTATTATTAAATCACTGTATAAATCAAAACCGCGGCCTGTAACCGTAGCCGGGCTGCAATTTCCCAATGTTACCGGTCTGGCAGCCGGGTTTGATAAAAACGCCCGGTATATTGATACGCTGGCCATGCTGGGTTTTGGCCACGTGGAGATAGGCACCGTTACGCCCCTTCCGCAGCCGGGAAATGAACAGCCCAGGCTGTTTCGTATTCCTAAAGACAGTGCCCTGCTAAACCGCATGGGCTTTAACAACGAAGGGATGGAAGTAGTGGCCGAACGGCTGAAAAACGTTAAAAGCAACATAATTATTGGGGGGAATATTGGTAAAAACAAGGTAACGCCCAACGAGGAAGCTATTAACGATTACGAGAAATGCTTTAAGCATTTGTATGATTTGGTGGATTATTTTACAGTGAATGTAAGCTCGCCCAATACACCGG
>DASPJH010000366.1:0-2596 GCA_035628715.1 Bacteroidia bacterium | reverse complement strand
GCGGGCAATGACGCACCTTTGCTCAATTTTTTATCCCAAACTCACGTTAAATAATTAATTTTTCCTCGGTCCTTTTGGTTGCAACGGTCTAATCTCATAATTAACGGTATGATAATTATCCGGGGTTTCCAGTATTTGTTTAATGGCGGTGGCCACATCTTCCGGCATCAGCATATAATCGTGCGGCTTTATACCCGGGCTGTTCCTGAAAAAATCCGTTTTAACAGAACCGGGGTATACACAGGTAACCTTAATGCGGAAATCCCTCACCTCTTTATACAACGATTCCGACAATCCCCTCACTGCAAACTTGCTGCTGCAATAAGCCCCTACCTGCGGGTAGCCTTCTAGTCCGGCAACGGATGCAATATTTATAATATGCCCGTACTCCTGCTTTTTCATTTGCGGCAGGACCAGCTTGCAGCAATAAAACGTGCCTGAAACATTGGTATCGTACAACTGGTGCCACTGCTCCAGCGTGGTATCTTCCAAATAACCAAAATAACCCAGTCCGGCATTATTCATCAAAATATGCAGTTCCTCGCCAAAGCGCTCTTTCACCTGCACAAAAGCGGCTTCCACCTGCTTATAGTCGCGCACATCGGTTTTAATAAAAATAAAATTATCGTGTTTGTAATCCGGCTGGGTCATACCCAGTCCTGCCACCTTGCAGCCTGCCTCCAGTAATTGCTGCACCACAGCTTTACCTATCCCTTTGCTCACGCCGGTAACTATGGCGGTTTTTCCGTTTAATTCCATAATGCAAAGTTGCTAAAATATGCAGGATATAAAATCACTACTGTTCGAAACCTTACTTCCGTTAAGTTAAGAGCAATCCATTTGCCCCGCAGGCTAAAGCAACGGGTTACTGAATAAGGGTACGTCCTTACTCGTTATTTGTAAAAAATATCAGATTAGCCATTCATATTCATTAGATACCGGGAAGCTGCGATTATTTTCCCGCTTTCATTCAGTAGCCCCGTGGCTTTAACCCGGGGGTAGGATATAGAATATTTTGTATCGACGATGTTTCGAACAGTAATTTTACAGCGGCAGGTTTCAAACCTGCCGTACAAATATTACCCGTTTTTATGTCCGCCAGGCCACACCGCCGAAACCATCCGGTCTTTCCCTTGCATATCCTTTCGTATTTCTATTAGGTTAAACCCAAAGTTCTTTAGCATCTGCTTCACTTCACGTCCAAACTGCTCATTTATTTCAAAATATAATTTACCGCCGGGGTTTAAATGCTGTTGGGCAAATGTTGTGATAGCCTCATAAAATAACAATGGGTTATTATCCGGTACAAACAACGCTGTGGATGGCTCATAATTCAGCACATTCGGCTGCATGGCATTTTTTTCCGATTTGGTTACATACGGAGGGTTGGATACAATAATATCAAACATGCCCAACTGTGAGCGGGTTTTCTCACTTAAAATATCACCCGGCACAAAATGCACGCGTTTAGATTCCTCCAGGATTAATTTGGCATTCTGCATAGCCGTTTCCAGTGCCCCTGCTGAAATATCCAGCGCCCATACGCTGCATTTTTTCAGCATTTGTTTCAGCATTATGGCTATACACCCGCTTCCCGTGCCTATATCCAGTATCACGGGGCATTCATGCAGGTTTTGTTTGGCTACCAGGTCTACAAGTTCTTCAGTTTCCCTGCGGGGGATTAATGTGTGCGGCGTTACTTTAAACTTTTGCCCGTAAAACCAGGTATAACCCAGTATGTATTGTACGGGCTCATTTTTTAATAACCGTTTTAGTATGCTGTCAAGGTCAGCAACCAATTCAGCGGAAAGTTTGTGTTTTTTATAAATATGCAAAAACAGCGGCGAAATGTTCAGTTTTTCGGTAAATACCAGTTGACGGACACTGTCGGCCTCTTCCTCAGGCCAACCGCTATCAATAAGCGCGCACCAAAATTCAGCTTTAATATCTGAAAGCGTAGTTTCTTCGGTATGGTGAAGGATAGGTTTAATAATGATATTTTTGATTTTTTTCATGGCAAAAGTAGTTAAAAGGTGATTGTTGACGGTATAGATGAGGTATATATGCGGCGGTGCCTGCAGCTGGCCCAAAACGGTGCTGGGCAGGTAAGCACCAACCCCATGGTGGGCTGTGTGATAGTGCACAACGGCCGTATTATTGGCGAAGGGTACCACCCTAAGTTTGGTGAAGCACATGCAGAAGTGAACGCCATAAATGCTGTAACTGATAAAAATTTATTGCCGGAAAGCACCCTGTACGTAAGCCTTGAGCCTTGCTCGCACCACGGTAAAACACCTCCCTGCTCTGATTTAATAATAGGAAATAAGTTAAAATGTGTCGTTGTGGGTACAGTAGATACGTTTAGCCAGGTGGCAGGCCGCGGCATTGAACGGCTGAAAGCAGCGGGAATAGAGGTGAAATGGGGAGTGCTGGAAAATGAATGCCGTCACCTGAACCGACGTTTTTTTTGTTTTAACGAAAAGAAACGCCCTTATGTAATTTTAAAATGGGCACAAACCGATAACGGCCTGATTGGCCGGACACCTGAAGAAAACCACCTGGACAGGCAGATTAGCAACCCCGCTGTGAATATGCT
>DASPJH010000365.1:0-2635 GCA_035628715.1 Bacteroidia bacterium | reverse complement strand
GTTTGCTGATGTGCAGGCACGGCAGGCAGCCTGGAAATACGTTGCAGAGCCTACACAGTACAACTTTACTCAATTTAACGTGGAGGATATGAGCTGGCTGTTTATCAACCCTAAAGTGGGCGCCCGGTTTATTGTTAACCGCGCTAACTCGGTGTACCTGAACGCCGGTATGACCAGCCGTGAACCCACCCGTTTGGATTACCTGCGGGACGACCTTGCCACAAGGGATATTAAGCAGGATGAGCTGAAACCTGAATCGGTGCTGGATATTGAGGCAGGCTGGAATACCAGCAGTAAAAACCTGTTTTTAAATACCAACCTGTACTACATGCAGTTTCAGAACCAGATTGCCAATACCGGCCTGCTAAATGCTTTTGGAGCGCCTATCACACAAAACACCGGCAGCGGAACCCGCATGGGTATTGAAATTGACGGAATTTACCGCCTTTCGCCGCGCTGGGCGCTTACCAACTCCAGCAGCTTCAGTATGAATCGCATTGAGAGCTTTACCCAGTATTTTGTTATATACGATGAAGCTGCAGATTCTACCTACTCAGGCCCTGCTACCTATACCAATACTACCCCGGCGCTTAGCCCGGCCATAATTGTTAACCAGGGCGTCAGGTTTACACCGTTTAATTATATGACGCTGGATGTGAACGGTCGATATGTGAGCCGGCAGTACATTGACAATACCCAAACCGAAGGCCTCTCCATTCCCGAATACTATGTACTTGACGCGGCCCTGTCATTAAAGCTGGAACAATGGACAAAAGTGGGCGAACAAAGCCTGAGCCTGCGGGTGAACAATATTACCAACACTTTGTATGCCCCTTCAGGTGTAATTGGCGGATACTCAAACACTTTAACAGTTGCTAATGACGGAAATAAGAAGGTAACCACGCCCGCGGCCTATTTTCCTGCGGCTACCACTAACTTTTTTGTTACCCTTATGATAAAATTTTAATTGCCTGATTATTTGCCAGAAACTGATGAAGCAGCCTGAAAAGGCTGCTTTTTTTTCGTTTCACATGTTTACTACTATTGAGATGCGGGAAAAATTTCGTAACTTTGTTATCCAAATTATGAAGAACTTAGTTATTATCATGCTTGTTCTGCCTTTATCTATCGTTGCGCAGATTACTTTTCCAAAAGGAAACACCCTAAACCTGGTTACCGGCACTGAAACTCTTTACTCAGAAACCGCAATACCATTTCTCACCGGGAAAAACAAAATCACCGATTACGACTGGGAAAAAGTTTATGATTCAGTGGACACCCGCTGGGTTGTAGCCGGCTGTATGAATGGTGAGTGCCGTGCCGACCTGCCCCAGCAGGGAAGCTTTGTGCAAGGCATTAGCAGCCCTGACAGCAGTGGTTACATAATGTTTCATGTTTCATCCCATTACAACAACGGTAACTCGGTAATTAAATACCGCGTATATAACCGTAATGATTCAACCGACCAGGGTATTTTAACATACAACATCACCTATAACCGGGCTTTGTTAATGGAGCAGGCGCAAAAAGAGCCTGTAACCGTGTACCCTAACCCCGCCTCTGGTGTTATTAATATCAAGGGCAAAGGTTTGCGCGATGTGGTTGTAACCGACCTGAACGGGAAACAGGTTGCCTGTGAAACTGTGAAGCAGGACGGTGGCAATATTGCTATCGAGACACCCGATTACACGCCCGGTATCTACCTTGTAAAAATTACACTTACCTCCGGAGAATGCCTGACCAAAAAAATGGCTATTAATCTCTGATGCTGAAAAGTGCATAATTTCCGAACTTCGGCCATTATGCGCATACCTTTTTTCATTCCTCTTATTTTCCTGCTTGCCTGTAATCCCGGTAAACAACCGGCCAGCCTGTCATGTCCCAACAATTTTAAAACCGAATTGTATTTCGGCCTAAAGGTAGATTCGGCAACAGTTGTAACCGATGAGAAATTTAATGAGTTCATCCGTAAAAATATGGTAAGCGCTAACCTGGGCCTTACCATTGTAAACTCTGAAGGCCGCTGGCTGAATACGGCAACCGGTAAAATGGATTCGGAAAACAGCAAACTGGTAGTGCTTGTATATAACGCCTGTGACACTGCCGTAACCCATACTATTTCAAAGGCCGTCCGGGCTTATAATTCTGAGTTTTCACAGCAATCAGTTCTACGGGTGGATTACCCGATTGCATACGATTTTGTGGACGAACGGTAAGCACCTTAATCATTTAACGCCAGCCCGGGGTTTAAAAACGGGAAGGGCATGTATTATGACAAGTCAGGAAGCACATTCTTTGTGCCTTTTCATAATTATTCATTTCAACTGAACTACTTATACTACTTCTACTTTTTTTTGTTTTCGTGTTATCTGAAATATTAAATCACGAAGGCACCATCAATTTTGACTAAAAATTATCTTAACCGGGGTACTGATCTTAAATTGTATAAGGACACAAAGGACGATAATTCTTCCTGGAAGGATGTAGTACGTACTAATAAGTTTCTCTCCTGAATAACTGGGAGGCGGAGCTGAAATACCAATAAAAAAGCCCCGGTTAGCGTTGCTAACCGGGACTTAATGCATAAGAATATGTTGAGCCTTACCGGCTTACGGTGAGCTTAACAGTATGAGTG
>DASPJH010000364.1:0-2293 GCA_035628715.1 Bacteroidia bacterium | reverse complement strand
AATCCGCGGTATTTTTATATGCCGATACTGGTCGGAATCATTTCACTGTTTACCTACACCGAGTTTCTTTTTGCTTTTGTGCTGGTGCCTTTCCACGGGCTCACCCTGGCAATGCTGGCGGTTGTTTTAGTTACCGGTTGGGGGTATTTGCGGAAAATAACATCAAACATTTAACTGTCGTCTTCACAATAAAACTTTTTAGAGTTTAAGTTTTAGGTATAAAGTAAAATATTAACATAGGGTGTTGAAAAGACACCCAAAATCAATAGATTTGTCATTTCAAAAAACAAACACACAAACCGATGAAAAGAAATTTTACGGTAAAAGCCCTGTTTCTTTCAGCTGCAATTGCAGTTGCCTCATTAGTAAACAAAACGAACGCACAGGTTGAGTTTGGCTTTATTGGCGGCCTCAATATGGCCAACATGAAAGCCTCAGGTTATAAATTGGTGCCTGACAGTGCAAGACCTACATTTTCAGGTATCACTCGGTACAGGGTAGGCATTTTTGCAGATATGCCCCTGAACAACTACTTCAGCCTTAATCCTGAATTAGCTTATTCAGTGAAAGGCTCGGTGCAAAGATTGGATACCACCGCCAGCGCTATAGATTTTTCGGGGCCCCCTATAGCATACACTGAAAAAAACGTTTCTGTATCCAATTTTGACTTAGGCTATATCGAACTGCCCGTTTTGTTTCGTTTTTCTACTCCATTAGGCAGGCCGTCAGCCATGTATCCTTTTGAAAATTCTGTAAAACCTTTTTACCTGGATATTTTTGCCGGTCCCTATTTTGGCTTTTTACTGATGCCTAAAAACGAGTCCAGCACTACTATCACCAGGTCTTCTGATAACGATACTTCTGAAGCTTATAACTTCAGCACAAAAGTTAAATCAAACGGCACAATTACACAAATAGGTAAAATTGACTATGGTGCAGTGGCAGGCCTCGGTTTCAAATGGAGATTTAACCGTAAATCATACCTGTACCTGGATGTTCGTTATACCATGGGCTTTGCTAACCTGAATAAAGGATACTGGGACAGGATTGTGGCCGACCAAAGCGACCCTGATCCTCTGAAATGGAAAGTGGTTGTAGAATCGCCCAAAATTAAAAACACCGGTACGCTTACTTTCTCACTTGGTTTTATAACCAACTTTAGCAAACGCAGGTATTTTAACCTTTACAAAGAAGACAGAAACCGCCCATAAAATTAAATGACATTAATTTGACAATTACGGTAATTGTAATATTACTGTAATAAAACATACTGATAGCCCGCTGTTTGTAAAAGCAGCGGGCTTATTTTTTTACATTTGAGTTTATTATTTGTATCAACATATTTTGTTTGTTAACCGTCATTACATTTTCAAAACCTAACTCTGAAAAAACTGTATGAAAAGAAATTTTACTACCAAATTATTACTCATTGTTGCCCTATCGGCAGTCATTATGGCTGCCGGATCGGCGGTGAAAAATGGAGGCGGTCCGCCGGTTTCCAAAACAAATGCACCGGGGGAAACTAACTGTACCGATGGAGGATGCCATAGCGACTTCTCGCTTAACCCGACTCCTGCCAACCTGAATAACCTTACCCTAACTACCGGTTTTACAGGCAACGGTTACATTCCGGATTCAACGTATACGCTTACGCTATCCTATTCCCAGGCGGGCATAGGCCGTTTCGGATTCGAGATAACCTGCCTCTCAAAAAGCGGCAATAGCGCTGCGGGTACTTTTACCGCCGGCACCGGGCAAAATAAAAGCACGGGTACTATATTCAGTAAAACCCGCGAATACGTTCACCACACTGCAAGTAGCACCGGTGGCTCAGGGTCAAGAAGCTGGATTTTTACCTGGAAAGCTCCTTCTACCAACGTGGATACTATCATCTTTTATGCGGTAGTAAATGCCGCTGATGCCAGTGGAACTCCAAATGGCGACGAAATTTATGCCAAGGAGTTCAAATTCGGTCCCAGCAACTTGTTACCTGAAGCTTCACTTTCAGCCAGCAAAACCACAGTATGCGTAGGCGATACCGTTTTCTTCACCGGGTCGGGCACTAACAGTCCCACCAGCTATTCCTGGAAGTTCCAGAGAGGAACGCCTTCCACATCTTCTTCAGCAACTCCTGCGGTAGTATACAACTTGCCGGGCACTTCTTTTGATACGCTTAGGGTATTTAACGCCAAAGGCGGTTCGGCGCCTAAAGCTGTCCAGATTACAGTGGTTTCAAAACCCAATCCAAACATTGTCCAAATTTTGCCGAACGATACCATTTGTGATGGCGATT
>DASPJH010000363.1:0-9266 GCA_035628715.1 Bacteroidia bacterium | reverse complement strand
AATAGCCAATGGCGGATAATTAACATTAACCCCAATAAATTTCCTCATCGCTGTTTCACCGCCCGGATACTGGGGCACTTCTTCGACAGTTAGGAAAGCCATTGTATCATTAACGGTAGAATCACTTGCATTTCCGGTACTATCCACCTGTGCAAAAAGCAGTACTGGCGCAATAAATACTATAAGTAAAAGTAATTTTTTCATTCAGAGTTTATTCCAATTTAAAATTAACAGGAAGGATTAATTTGGTTCTTATCGGCTTTCCATTGCAGTTGCCGGGTGTCCACGTGGTTAAATTTACTATCCTCACCGCTTCATCATCTAAAAGTTTATGTACACCTTCCAGCACTTTAGTCCCGCTGACCGTCCCGTCTTTTTCAACAATAAACTGAACTTTTACTTTACCTGCAATT
This sequence comes from Bacteroidia bacterium, assembly GCA_035628715.1. Taxonomy (GTDB): domain Bacteria; phylum Bacteroidota; class Bacteroidia; order UBA8524; family UBA8524; genus SB11. The sequence continues at coordinate 8,853 of DASPJH010000363.1, read as the reverse complement.
GAATTGTTAACAGCGTCTTCCGGATATATAATATTTTCCTTGATGAAGTTTTCAAGTAAACCATGCCCGGTAAATTGAGGCTGAGTGCTGTTTTTACAAGCAACGCTGCAGGAAGCCAGCATACTTGTTAAAAGCATTATAAATAACGAAAGTCTAAAACCCTTTAAAACTACGAATTTTATTTTATTCATCTGTAATTTTAAAGTTAACCGGCAACACCATTTTCACCCGCACTGCTTCACCTTTTTGCATACCGGGCTTCCATTTAGGCATTTTTTTAATAATCCTTACTACCTCTTCACCGCAGCCGTAGCCAATATCTCTTACTATAGTATGGTTGCTGGTGGTGCCATCACGCTCAATTACAAACTGAACTATCACCTTGCCTTCAATACCATCCTTACGGGCTTTTTTGGGGTATTTAAGTTTTTTGCTGATAAATTTTGCCATCGCTTCCTGGCCGCCTGGATATTCAGGCAGTACTTCTGAATATTGTGCTATAGCCGTGTCCTCAGCGGCGGAATCAGCTGCCATTTTTGTACTATCCGTTTGCGCGGAAAGAAATAGGGGCGTAATAAATAGTATAAGCGAAAGTAATTTTTTCATTTTAATTTAAATGTAAAAGGTATAACCATCCACACTCTTTGAGCTTTTCCTCTTTGCTTGCCAGGGTTCCATTTCATAAGCCTCACTACACGCATAGCTTCATCAGTACAGTCTTTGTCAAATTCTTTAATTGCTTTTAAATTACTAACGGTTCCATCTTTCTCAACTATGAACCTAACATAGACTTTTCCCTGCAAACCCTTTTTTATTGCTGAATCGGGATAAACCACATTATTCCTTATAAAGCTCATCATAGAGTCCTGTCCGCCGGGGTAGCTGGGTGCTTCCTCTACCACATCAAAAACAATATCATCATCATTTTTTGAGGTACTATCCGTTTGTGCCGCAGCAAACAGTGGCAATAGAAAGGTTAGTATAAATAGTAATTTTTTCATTTTAGCTTAAACTTTACGGGAATATACATCCGCATTCTAACTGGCCTGCCATTTGAATTTGCCGGGATAAAACCTGGTAATAATTTAATAACTTCGATAGCCTCCATTGCGCATGCCTTATCAAATATTTTTCCGATAGTATATATATTGCCAACCGAACCGTCTTCCTTGATAATAAACGAAACTGTAATAGTACCTTCAAGTTTATTTTTTACCGCATTTACAGGATAATTCAGATTATCATAAATGAATTTTAACATTGCTGCCTCTCCACCGAGGAATTCAGGTAATGAAGAATAATCAAAAGCTACAATTGAATCTGAAGATGCAGTGTCAATAACTAAATATGTACTATCTGCTTGCGCCATGGCAAACAGCGGCAATAAAATAGTTAGTATAAATAGTAGTTTTTTCATCAGCCTAATTTAAATTTTATAGGTAATACCACCCTTACTCTCACTGCCTTTCCACGATGTTTTCCAGGAAGCCATTTCATAAGGTTTACCACACGAATTGCCTCTTTTGCACAATCTTCATCAAAAGATCGGATTGCTTTAGCGTTGGTTACTTTACCGTCCGGTTCAACCACAAATTGTAAAAAAACACTGCCCTGCAAGCCTTTGTTTATTGCTGAATCGGGGTATACCAGATTATCTCTTATAAATTTCCTCATCGAGTCTTCCCCGCCCGGGTATGAAGGCTGCTCTTCAACAATATCAAAAACCTCCTGCTCACTGGTTTTCTCAGTACTGGCTTCCTGTACATCAATATCAGTTTGCGCCGCAGCAAACAGCGGGAATAAAATGGTTAGTATAAATAGTAGTTTTTTCATTAATCAAGTTTAAATTTAACTGGAACCACCATTCGAACCCTTACCGGCTTACCTTTTTGTTTACCGGGTATGAACTTAGGCAATGATTTAATAACCCTCATCGCTTCCAGTGCACAGCCGTTATCAAATATGTTTCCAACTGTTTTTACGTGGCAAACGCTTCCGTCCTTCTCTACAATAAATGTAACACCTATGGTACCTTCAAGCCTCAACTTCTTAGCATTGTCAGGATATTGAATATTAGCTTTAATGGTTTTCGTGAATGAGTCACTACCACCCGGAAATTCAGGGAATTGTTCAGCTATATCGGAAGTCAAAGAATCAGTTTTATCACAATCTACATCTATAGGTGGAGGTTCCTGCCAGTTCTTTGTTACAATAACTTTTGGTGTTCGACACCCAAAAATCATCCCCGAAATTATAAACCCACACAAAATTATTTCTCTCATCAATTATTTAAATAGTAAATATCACCGGTTCAAAACAATCCTAAACGTTGTCCCTTTCCCCACCGTGCTTTCTTTTACAAATATATTGCCCTTATGGTAACTTTCTATTATCCGTTTGGCTAATGACAAACCCAAGCCCCAGCCTCGTTTTTTGGTGGTGAAGCCCGGTTTAAATACCGTTTTAAACTGCGAAGGAAGTATACCCTTGCCCGTATCTTTTACATCAATTATCAGCTTGCGCTTGGTTTGGGTTACCATAAAATCAATACGGCCCTGGCCCTCCATAGCGTCCACGGCGTTTTTGCAAAGGTTTTCCACCACCCACTCAAACAACGGAATATTTACCCGTGCGGTTGGCGTAATGGATTTACTGGTATCAATAGTAATAGCCACCTTGTTGGATACCCGGCTGCGCAGGTAATCCACCGCCTTGTTCAGCACCTTACGCATATCCTCGTCGCGCAGCACCGGTTCGGAGCCTATTTTTGAAAAACGTTCGGTTATAATTTCCAGCCGCTTCACGTCGCGCTCCATTTCAGTAATCAGTTCATTATCAATTTTTCCTTCCGAAGCTCTGAATAAATCAATCCATGCCAGCAGCGATGAGGTGGGTGTGCCCAGCTGGTGGGCGGTTTCTTTGGCCAGTCCCACCCACACGCGGTTCTGTTCGCTGCGCCGCGAAGAATTAAAGGCCAGGTAAGAAACCATCAGGAATAAAGAGATAAGAACCAGCTGGTATATGGGGAAAAACTTAACCTGTGTAAGCAGGGTGCTGTTTTCGTAATAAATAAACTGTTTATCCTTATCAGAAATACGGATAATAATTGTGTCGTTCTGTAGTTTCTGCATTTCGGCCAGCTTTTTATACTGAAATTTGGGGTCCTGGGCCAGCTTGGCCGAATCAAGGTTTACAGCCGTCATAATATTCCCCTGCTGGTCCAGCATAATAGCCGGTATAGTGGTGTTTTTCTTGGCCACATCCAGGCAAAAGGTATTTACCGCGTTAATAAAATTGCTTACCTCCTGGTCGTCGCCCTCGTAGTTCACGCTATTAACCAGCAGGTTGGTAGCCTTGGCCCATATTTCGGTATTGCGTTTTTCCTGTTCGGCCAGCTTGTTTGCCAGCTTATTGGTATACAATAGCGAAAAAAGGGCTATACACACTGCAAACAACAGCAGCAGTACTTTCCATGATTTTTTTAAACCGTTTTGCATATACGTTGGTGCACGAAATTAGGGCATAGGGTATAAAGTATAGAGTATAAAAGTATAAAGTAATGACACCTGTGTAACTGAGTAGCTTTGTACGGTATACTTTCTACTGCCAATACCACTACCTTTGCCATCATGCTGCTAACCACAACTGTAAACGGTAAGGAAGTGCGTTTTGATACCCAAAATGGGCACGAGCTTACCATACCGGTAAAAGAAGGGCCTGACACAGTAAATGGCTTTCATATTGCCGATGCGGTGATTGAACCTTTTAAGGCAGGCGGTTTTGTTGGCTCCACTGCAATGGGCGGCGCCTGCAACTGCGAGAATATTACCTTTAATGCCCACGGAAACGGTACGCATACCGAGTGTTTGGGCCATATAAGCAAGGAACGTGTTGCCCTGCACCAATGCCTGAAAGAATTTTTATTTATGGCAGAACTGGTTACTGTGCAGCCGGAGCCCGCCCCAAACAACGATTTTATAATTACTGCGGAATTGCTGAAAAAAGTAGTAAAGGGTAACCATCCCGCCCTGCTTATCCGCACGCTACCTAATGATGGTGGCAAGCTTACCCGCCGGTACAGCGGTACTAACCCGGTATACCTTGCTAAAGAGGCGGCTTTATGGATACGGGAGAGGGGGGTGAAGCACCTGCTGGTGGACATGCCCTCGGTGGACAGGGAAGAGGATGGGGGAGAGCTGCTGGCCCACCACGCTTTCTGGAATTACCCGGAAAACCCGCGAATGGATTGCACCATAACGGAATTTATTTATGCGGATAACTCGATAGCCGATGGTGAATACCTGCTGAATATTTCAGTGGGAGCTTTTGACAGCGATGCATCACCATCGAGAGTGATGGTTTATGCTTTAACTCACGCCTGACTGGGAAGGGTGGTATAAGCACACAACGTTTCCCCTCTCTGATTGCATCCAGAGAGGGGCACATACTGCAACGCCGCCCGGTTATCATACCACCCTTGCCCATCCCTATCTAAATGCAATTAGAGAGGGCGACTATCAATAAAGTTCAGCCACCTTGCCCTCGGGGGCGAGTTAAAACCATCCGGCAAAAAAACCTGTTTATCCAAAAGCATTAGAGTTTATAATTTCTTGCTCTATTTTTGTCTTCAATAAAAAAATCTCCGATTAAATGAAACTGAAAAATTATTTTTTATCTGCCTTACTCCTGGCTGCCGTTGCGGTTAACGCCCAGGATGCGCCTCCTGAAAACTGGTTTAACCTCGATCTTGAAAAAGACTCTATAGTAGGTGTGGGCACTGAACGCGCTTACGAACTGCTGAAAGGCCGCCAGAGTAAAACCGTAATAGTGGCCGTTATTGACGACGGTATTGATTTTAACCACGAAGACCTGAAAGATATTATATGGACTAATGAGGATGAAATACCCGGAAACGGTGTGGACGATGATAAAAACGGCTATATTGACGATGTGCACGGCTGGAACTTTATTGGTGGCAAAAACGGTAACGTAGATGAAGACACTTATGAAGTGACCCGTTTGTTCTCTTACTATTCTAAAAAGTTTGAGAATGCTGATCCTGATACAATTAAGGGCGCTGATAAAAAGGCCTACAACTATTATAAAAACGAGGTAAAGCCTGCTTTTCTTGAAAAATATTACGAAAACGCCAGCACCTACCTGCGTATCGGCTCTATGCTGAGTGCTGTGGATGCGGTTTCTGCCAAAATTGAAGGCGATGTAACAGTTGATAAACTGAAGGAGCTTAAAACCGAAGACCCGCTGGAAGAAGCTACCCGTAAAAACATGATTACCTGGATGGGCTACGGACTGGGCGTTCAGGAAATTAAGCAGCAACTGGGCGGCGCTATTGACCACTACAAAAATGCAGTGGAAAAGAGCTTTAACACCTCGTTTGACCCCCGCAATATTGTTGGTGATAATTATGAAAATGCTAATGAGCGTGGCTATGGAAACAACGATTACCGCGGCCCCAACGGCGACCACGGTAGCCACGTGGCCGGTATTATAGCCGCTATCCGCAGCAATAGCCTGGGCATGAAGGGTATTGCCGATAACGTGAAAATTATGATTATCCGCGTGGTGCCTGATGGGGATGAGCGCGATAAGGATGTGGCCAACGGCATCCGCTATGCGGTTGATAATGGCGCCACTGTAGTAAACATGAGCTTTGGTAAGGCCTTTACATATAACAAACAGGTGGTGGACGATGCTGTAAGGCACGCTGCCGCCAATGATGTGCTGCTGGTGCATGCTGCCGGTAATGAGGCGCTGAACATTGATAAAACCCTGCACTACCCAACCGATACTTACCTGGAAAAAGGGACTGCTAAAAACTGGCTGGAAATAGGCGCCTGCACGCACAAGCTGGACTCTAACCTGCCTGCAGAGTTTTCTAACTGGGGTAAAAAAAATGTGGATGTGTTTGCTCCCGGTGTTGAGATTTACTCGTCTATACCTGATAATAAATATGCTTCGTTCAGCGGTACCAGTATGGCATCGCCGGTAACTGCCGGTGTGGCTGCCCTGCTGCGCTCATATTTCCCTGAGCTGACTGCCGAGCAGGTAAAGGATATTATTATGAAATCGGCCACTAAAATCACTATTGATGTGGTTGTTCCCGGTACAAATAAAAAGGAGAAAATGACCTACCTGTGTAAAACAGGTGGTGTTGTTAATGCTTACAAGGCCGTAGAACTGGCTATGAAAACCAAAGGGAAGAAGAAGTAATTTTTAGCCTGATATAATTTTTAAGCAGCCGCTCTTGTAATAAGGGCGGCTGTTTTTATTTTGCGTGGAGGGTTTGCAAATGTGGCAACGGTTAACAATTCCTTGTCAGCCTGAGGCGTTTGAAAAACGGGCACTCGAAGGCTGGCAAGTAATTGTGGGTATACCTGCTGTAAGCAAATTACCCGTTCTCCTTTTGCCACCTTTTGGATTATCCTTGTAAACAAGGCCTCTTTTAGACTTGTAATAGATTTTTATTTTAGTGGGAAGATCGAGATAAGGGTAGTAGCTCCCGTTACCGCCAGGTATGAATAAAACAGGGATTTGATATCATTAGTGTTCGAACCATCATTAATACACAGTATTCGTCGATAACCAGGGTTTTACTAATTGCGAAAACGCAGGTATTTACCCCTACCCTCTGGTGGCAATGTCGCTAAGTTTCCTTTACCCCGCAGCTAAAGCAACGGGTTACTGAATGAGGATGCAACGACTGTTGATTATTGGTGATAATTGGTTTAGTCGCCAACCTTTCATTTGTGGTATGCAAAGTTGCTATGATTAACCACGTCCATTCAGTAACCCCGCGGCTTCAGCCCGGGGATGGCCTGCAAAAAGGTTTCGAACACTAATGATTTGATATTCTATCTGAACGGATAGGCCTGCGTTACTTGACTCGCAGCTTTTGCCCGATTCTCAGCACTTTCTTGCTGCTGATACCATTCAGCTTACAGATTTTAGAAATGGTAGTGCCGTATTTAACTGCAATAGAGCCTAGCGTATCACCGCTTCTTACCGTGTGGTACTTGCCTTTGCCTGTGGTTTTGGTGGCTTTTTTCGGTTCTTTAGTGCCTTTTTTGGTTGTGGCTTTCTTTTTATACGTTTTTGAAAGATGGGGGAAAAAACCCTTGTCTATGTATATAGTATCCTGGTAAAGCGTGCCGTTTTCAAAATCAATAATGCGTGTGGCATCAAACGGAATGCCCTTGAACCGTATTTCAAAATGCAGGTGGCTTCCGTATGAGCGGCCTGTGTTGCCACCCAGCCCTATCGGGTCACCGGCACGGAGGATCATACCGGGCTTGGTAAGCAGCTTACTAAAGTGGGCGTAAATAGTTTCCAGTCCGTTATAGTGGCGCACAACTACTACATAGCCGTAGCTTTTGCTGTACTGAGCTATCCTTACCACCCCGTCAAATATGGAATATACAGGGTCGCCTGTATACAGCTTCACATCTGTCCCGTAGTGCATGCGGCCTTTTCTGCGGCGGCGCATGGTACGGTAGCCAAAGTTGGAGGTAATGTATCCAAAGCAGGGGGGATGGAAAAAACAATCCATTGTATCCCGCAATACCACCATGGTGGTGTCAATCTGGTCAATATCCTGGTCGTAAACGTGAATGCGCTTGGTATCCCATGATGGGTAAAGGTTTTGCGCAGGTATCAGGGTAGAGTCAAAATAGTAGCCTATGGTAGCCAGGTAATCTTCAAAAGAGGTGTCGTCCTCGTGCTCTTCCAGCTCTTCGCCATCTATGTGTTCTTCATGTTCCCCGTTTTCCTCTTCATCCACCTGTGCAAATAACGAGTTGGAGGTAAAGGCAAAAAGCAGCCCTGACAATAAAAGTATTTTAAGAAGATTTTTCTTCATGCGCATTCAATAATTCATAAGCGGCTTTTTTATCGTTTTTCAGTTGCTCCACCAATGCTTCCACCCCGGCAAATTTCATTTCGCTCCGCAGGCGGGCCACAAACTCCACTTTTATTTGCCGGTTGTAAATATCGCTTTCAAAATCAAATATATGAACTTCAAAAGCATGATTCCGGTTATCAAAAGTGGGCTGTTTTCCAATATTGGCCATTCCGCCCCTGCGCACCCCGTCAAAGGTTACATACACTGCATACACCCCGTCACCAGGCACTAATTTGTAGCTTTCTTCTACCGATATATTGGCCGTTGGAAAACCAATTTTTTTTCCAAGGCTGTTGCCTGCAACTACCTTGCCATTTACCGTGTAGCTGTAGCCCAGGTACCTGTTGGCCGTTTCCACATCGCCCTGCTGAAGCGCAGTCCGTATTTTGGTAGAGCTTACCGTTACCGCATCTATATCCTGGGCCGGTATCTCCTCCACCTCAAAATCATAAATCTGCCCAAACTCGCGCAGGTCGTCCATGCTGCCTTCGCGATTCTTTCCAAAGCGGTGGTCGTAGCCTATCACCAGGGTTTTTATTCCAATGCTGGTTACCAGCACATCGCGCACAAAACCCATGGAAGACTGCCGCGAAAACTCCTTGGTAAACGGGATAATGATAAGGTGGTCTATACCGGCATTGCGCAGGTGCTCTATTTTTTCATTTTCAGTGTGCAGCAGCTTCAGGGTATTATCGTCGGGCTGAAGCACCATGCGGGGATGGGGGAAAAAGGTGAGAACAACGGTTTCGCCGTTTTTTTCAGCGGCTATATTTTTCAGGCGTTTTAATATCTCGCGGTGACCTATATGCACACCGTCAAATGTGCCCTGGGTGACAACTGCATTTTTAACAGGTACGAAGCTATCGAGGCTTTTATATACTTTCATCCACAAAGGGGCAGGGGCGCCCCGGTTTTTCAGCCGCAAATTTACTTCA
>DASPJH010000362.1:0-6111 GCA_035628715.1 Bacteroidia bacterium | reverse complement strand
TACAATCGTATGTTCCAGTACCTGCACCTGGTGCAGAATACTACCGCCAGCGTGGGCCAGGAGTTTTGGGTGCCCAGCAACCAGTACATTAAGCCGCAGCGTGCCGACCAGGTGGCTGTAGGATACTTCCGCAACTTTATGAATAACCAGCTGGAGGCATCAGTAGAAGTGTACTACAAGGACATGAACAATACGGTTGAGGTAATTGACCATGCCGACCTTGATTTTACTGAAGCTATTGAAACCCAATTGGTGCAGGGCAAGGGACGCGCATACGGCGCTGAGTTTTTGCTGCGGAAACCCAAAGGCAAACTGAATGGCTGGATAAGCTACACACTGGCCCGGTCTGAGCGTAAGGCAGAAGGCATTAACAACAGCCAGTGGTATGCCTTCCGTTTTGACAGGAGGCATTATGCCACCGTAGTTGCCACCTACGATTATAACGACCGCTGGAGCTTTGGAGCCAACTTTATTTTTGCCAGCGGCGAAGCAGTTACAGTACCCGTAGGTTACTACGAGGTTAACAACAAGCGGGTGCCCTTATACAGCGACCGAAATGCTTTCCGTATGGCGCCCTACCACCGGATGGATGTTTCGGCCACCCTGTACCGCAAGAAGGTAGCGGGGAAGACGTATAAAAACGAAAGCAGCTGGGTGTTCTCTATCTATAACGTATACGCCCGTAAAAACTGGTTCTCGCTTGGTTTTCAAACAGAAACGCAAAACGGCCAACCTGTAAACGTGGCTATAAAATCATACCTGTTCCAAATTGTGCCCTCAGTTACTTATAACTTTAAATTCTAACCAAACCATGAAGCAATTAGTTTATATAATTTTTGCAATTATTACGCTGGCCTCGTGCCAGGAAAAGGTGGATATTGACCTTGGATTTGCCGGTGAAAAGCTGGTGGTAGAAGGCTACGTTTCTAATGAAACTGACAGCTCATTCGTTAAACTGCATTTAACGGCTCCCTACTTGGGCAATGAGCCCTCTCCTGCAATTACCAATGCAGTGGTTGAAGTTACAGAAGATAATAACCCGGCTGTTATATTTACCCATGTTGGCGACGGACTGTATAAGCCTGCTCCGGGGTATAAAGGCATTGCTGATAAAACCTATAAATTGAAGGTAGTTTATGACGGCAAGGAATATACTTCCGAATCAAAACTGGAACCGATGTTTGAGGTAGACCCTGTATTACAACAGGAATTCAGGCCTGCAGACGGCTTTATTGAAGAAGGCTTTGCTATCACCTACCTGTCAAGGGACAGTCGCGACCCGGTTAAATACACCTGGTTTAATTTTGGTAAAAACGATACGCTGGAGAATTTTGATGTATTGTTTGACAGCGAGAACACCGTGCTAAACCAATGGCTGCCCTTTGAGCTGCCTTTCTTCCGCGCACAGAAAGGGGATTCGGTAATGATGATTTTCCGAAGCATAGACGCCGGTACAAGCAGTTACATAACGGCACTTAACAGCCTTAGCAACGGAGCTCCGGGTCCTTTTCAAACACCGCCCGCCAACCCGCCCACTAATATTAAGGGCGGCGCTGTAGGTTTGTTTTATGCAGCCGATGTGGTAAGAAGATGGCGGATAGTGAACTAATTTCCGTTACAGAGCATAAATATAAAAAACCGGCTGTATGGCCGGTTTTTTAGTTTAATAAACAAGAGTTTTTAAGCGTTTTCCGTTAGTTTAATATCAAACTGGCTAAGGGTTTTAAACTGCTGCACACGTTGGTTAATCTCTTTCCGGCTCAGGTTTACCAGTCTTTCAGTGCCAAACTTCTCCACGCAGAAAGAAGCCATTGCCGAGCCGTAGATAATAGCGCGCTTCATATTTTCAAAGCTTACATCCTCGGTTTGGCTCAGGTAGCCTATAAAGCCACCGGCAAATGTGTCACCAGCGCCCGTTGGGTCAAATACTTCTTCAAGTGGCAGGGCAGGGGCAAAAAACACCTGGTCGTCGTGGAATAGCAGTGCGCCGTGCTCACCTTTTTTAATTATGAGGAACTTAGGTCCCATCTTCATTATTTTCTGTGCAGCTCTCACTAAAGAGTATTCGCCTGAAAGCTGGCGGGCTTCCTCATCGTTAATGGTCAGCACATCCACCATGGTAAGCGTCTTACGCAAATCGTCCATAGCTACCTGCATCCAAAAGTTCATAGTATCCATAACAATAAGCCGGGGACGGGTTTTCAGGCGGCTAATAACGGTTTCCTGTACCTTGGGGGTGAGGTTGCCCAGCATCAGGAATTCGCAGTTCTGGTAGGCATCGGGTATAATTGGGTCGAAATCGCCCAGTACATTCAGCTCGGTAACCAGTGTATCGCGGCTGTTCATATCATTATGGTACTTACCGCTCCAGAAAAATGACTTTTCACCCTGTTTGATCTGCAAACCTTCAGTATTGATACCATGATCCTGCATCATTTGTATATCAGCTTTGGGAAAATCTTCGCCCACTACGGCTACCAGGTTAGTATCTTTGGTAAAGTACGAAGCGCTAAGGCCGATATAAGTGGCTGCACCGCCTATAATTTTATCAGTTTTTCCAAAAGGTGTTTCGATGGCATCAAATGCTACAGAGCCGATTACAAGTAAACTCATCAGGGTATAAAAAATTTTTCGTGCAAATATTGCCCTTTTAAAACTTAAATCCTATTATTGCAGTCCTTTTTTGAAGGGAAAAACCGGTAGAAACCTTGGTGCACAACCAGGGGAACTAAAATTCCTCGATAGCTCAGCCGGTTAGAGCACCTGACTGTTAATCAGGGGGTCGCTGGTTCGAGTCCAGCTCGGGGAGCATTTAAAATCAAGCCTTTCGGTTTAAACTACCGAAAGGCTTTTTTGTTTGGTTTAAACAAGGTTTAAACTTTTTTGAGGTTGGGGTAGAAAAAAGTAGCTACAGTTGGCTGTGCCAACTGGTATTTGTTACATTCGTAAAAAACTGCCTGACCTAATAACCTTCTAATTTGTACTAAAATGTCATTGATAGAATCTGAAGCTTGGAAACAATTTGCCGCGCTCGAAAAGGAGAAACGTAAATCGGTAAAATATGGTGAAGATGTAATACATCTCGATTATTTCTCACCAATTATCTCAAATGAGGAGTTAAAGAATTTTGATGAACAACTGAGTAAAGTTGGATTGCGCTTTAGCAGCTATGATAAATCGGGGCAAATGACAGCAAGCCTTGAAGACTTTGCTCTTCTTTCCGCGATTGCACTTAATGATACTACCGTTAAAGCCATTCTTGATAATACACTTAGCACCCTTGCTTGGGAAACTATTAAATTTATAACACTTAATCTTTATCGAAAGATGAGGGGTAAGGTAATAACAAAATATACACACAATACGTCTGAGGAAAAACCAATGACCTTTGGGATGAATGCCAGCCTAGATGAAAATACTGCTTACAGTTTTAAATTAGATGGAAGTGAGGAAACAGTTCTTAAAGGAATGGATAAAATTCTAGACTTCTTAAGAGAACAAAAACCAAACAGTCACTATAAATTTCCCCATCTCACAACATATAACGAACAGGCAGAGGATTGGCAGTCTTTGGACGTTGAAGATGAAATCAGAAAGATGGTTAAAGAGCGAAAAAAAAATTAAAGAAAGCGTAGCATCAGGCAAATATACCCGTTTTTAAAAATCAGTAAAAAGCACTTAGAGCAATAAATTCTTAAGTGTATAAATCTGAACTTGTAATGGTTATTTCTTTGGAGGTTTCACCGGTATTTTAGGAAACTCTAGTGTTCTTGTACCGGGTTTAGGGGGTCGAGGCGATTTAGGTGGTTTATTGAGTTCCATAATCAAATTATTTCTTAGGAGGCTTCACAGGTATATTAGGGAACTCTAAAGTCTTTGTGCCCGGATTAGGAGTACTTGGTGGTTGTGGGGGTGGTTGGGGTTTATTGTGTTCCATAATTAAATTATTTTTTTGGTGGCTTGGGTAAGCTTGGAAACTCCATTCCAGGAATAGGTTTGTCATTACCCTTTGGTTTAGGATTCTTTGGGGGGTTAATTTTTGGTTTAATTGGAAACCCCGGTTTATTACCTTTACTCATTGTCTTTGGGTTTTAATCTTTTTGTTTTCCTTACTTTATTTTTAATAGGTTTTTTAGCTTGAATAGGTATGTCTGGATACTCCATTCCGAAGCCCTGTCTAACTTCAATTTCCTTTGAATTTCCCATTCATATCAAGATTAAAGTACACGAAAAATATTAAACAAATAAGACCTAAAAGTAGACAAATTATGCACACCCAGTTCAAAAATGATACCCAACCCCTTATTTTACTAGACTTTGGTTTGTGAACTTTTGTTGGCAATTCACTAACCAAAAATGATAAGGATTTGCTGGATAAATAGTGATTGACAACAAATAGAAATATAGTACCAGTATGTAAAACCCACGATGTGATTATTAACCAGTCGTGTTGTATGTCTGGACTTATAAATTTTTCTATGAAGGTGAGTGATAGACCTAACGACCCGGTTGCAACATAGAAGACACCCTTATCGAATTCAGCTGTGGTGTATTCAAACCACTTAAATGTTCCCCTTAAGTATTCTTCCCTTAATAAATTAAATTCTTCGTTAGATAGTTGGCTTTCTTCTTCAGGTTCACTATCATAATTATCTTCTTCAGACTTGGTTTCACTTCCCATAATAACAATATTAGAATTGTTTTATGGCACTTTATTAACACTATTGAGGAAACAGTTTCTTATAAATACTTCTAAAGCTGAAAGGAAGGTACCAGCCAAAAAGAATGGGGAGGCATACCGATAAGCTGAAAATAAAAGGCCTCTTCCTAGATATGAAAGCCGCTGTTAGGCGACGAAAGGAAATCTTAAAAAGCACAACCGAGCCACCTCTAAAAACTTCATAACCTATGATGGTATAGTCGCTCCTATTTGCTAAGGTCATTTGCGGTTTTCCCGGTTTTAACTCTTTTGATATAAGATCTTTTATGCTGGCTTCGATAAATTATCGTCGAAACCACAGCAGTTAATGCCAACCGCTCTTTTACATCAGGCTCTACAATAAACCTGAGTAAACAATTGTCCTTCATATATTGCAATGACTCCGAATAATCTACAAACCTTACTCCTTTGCCTTCTGTATATATGATATTATTACCTCTATAAGAAGCAATGAAAGCTGCCCTTTTGGTTTGTAACTCATTTCTAAGGCTATTTGTAAAGTCAACAGATAAATACCTTTCCTTCTTTTTACCTTTTTTAAGACTGACCATAATAACACCGCCCTTATCAGGTAGTGAACTTGAACCGACTGCAAAATATTTAACCGCTGTCTGTCTTATAAAGCGTTCTGCCTTTTGCTCAAGGTTGTTAAAGTTGTCTTGTATTGTTTTGTTCATGCTATAAAACAAAAGTAAAAAGCCCGCTTTGCAGCGGACTTTTTTGGGTTGTATTCAAGATTTGCACTCTAATGTGCAGCTTATTTTAGTATTACTATTTTATGGGTTTCGGAAATTACACCGTCAGCAGTAGCTATTTTCAAGAAATAAGTACCCCCTGAAAGTCGGTCAGTTGTAATTTCAAACTGCGGAAAACCGCTGCCTTTAACAGTTTCATTTATCAAAGTCCGTCCAGTAAGGTCAAATATTTGGAAGTTATATTCCTTTTCTTCATCAAGCCCTATTTCGATATAAAAAGCATTTGTAGCGGGGTTAGGGTAGATTAAAGTTTTAGGAATTACAGCAGGCTCTATACGTATATCCGGTTCGTTTATGTCCTCCATTTTACTGGCTGCATAAACAGCTTTGTAACCATTATCTTGGTCTCTGCAAAAGTGTATGACTTCTTTATCGGTCATTTCGGTAACACCGTCAAACGATGAAAAACCTTTGACATTCTTTAACCGAATATCCTGACCTATTTGAGTGTTTGTGCTTGATTTTGCTGTTATGTTTTTGGTTGCGCGCAGTGCTGCTTTAAAACCCGCATCAACTGTTATGTTGCCGTTTAATTCGATATTTTTTGCGTTAACATATATTGTGTCTCCGATGGTTTCAAAAACAAATGAGTCGGTTTGCTCAATTACTTCATTAGTTAAAACAAGGTTAGCTTGC
>DASPJH010000361.1:0-4723 GCA_035628715.1 Bacteroidia bacterium | reverse complement strand
ACCGTAAATGGGCCGATAGAAAGATTACCCCCCCGTGTGTCGTTTATAAAGTTCTTATCTTCCTCTTTCCAACTCCCTTTTACCGATATATCGGTGCCTATTAAAATACTTGTAATAATTAGCGGAAAAATACCCATATTGTCTTCAAATGTCCCTGTAGAAAAATAACCGGGGTTTAATCCGTTCATTTTTATTCCGGGTGTTTTTAGTATATCAAATACCAACCAGGGCCGGTCAAAATCCACCTTCATTATTTTCATATCAATGCTGCGCAAAGTACCTTTCACTTCTGTTTCATCCACTACACCGTCATCAGCAATGCTTCGCCATTTAAGGCCTGATTTATTATTATTAATAATTACAAAACTGTTATCGGTATTGGCATCTTTTTCAAAGTCCAGGGTTACCGGTGTATAATTCGCTTTGTCCCTCGCCATCTGGTACCAGTTTCCGGGCTTGGCATATACGGGTCGCCAATCATCGGATACACCCCCGAAATTGGAAAGCTTATAATTTTCATATTTTGATTGCGCTGCCTCTAAAACGTGAGTGGCATAAGGGTTGATTCCGTGAGCGGAATACAATACGTTGCCCCACTGCCCTTCGCTTGAATACTGTGTAGGCTGAAACAGGCTGGAAAGCTCAGGTATCGGATCAGCAAAACTCCTGAACCGAAAAGTTTCAATATAATCCCCTTGTGGATTATCAGGCGCAAACGGATTTGTAAACTGTTTAAGGTCGATATGTGTTGGCAAAGCAGCCAATTGCAGTACAATATTAGGTACCGGTGCCGGCGTGCGTTTTGCCGGACCCCGTGGCAGACTCATACCATCCATATCAGCTGCTTCCATATCGGAAAAGGAGGACATTTCAAGAGCCTCCCCTGCTGTATTGATTTTAGCTACTGCGCTGGCAAAATGAGATAATAAATTATCCATCCTAATAATTATTTAAAAAAAATAAAACGGGATTAAATAACCCCGTTTTATTAAGAAAATTGGAACAATTAATTTGAAGCTGCCTGCAATTTAGCCTGGCCATCCTTTTCAGACAGTACCGGCGAGAAAGGTACAATTCTGCTAACCCACCCTATTACCTGCATGCCGGGTACTTTTATCACCCCGTTCTGCAATTCCGACTGGAAATTTTCGTCTGTGTGGCCATAACTGTAGTTGCCACCTATTGAGAACGGCCCCCAGCCTACCGAAGTCTCTGCGCTGTATGATTCTTTCAGCATAGATTCCTCTTCCTTAGACAGCTCGGCTTTTATAGTTATATCCCGGGCAACAATAAACGCTACGGGGTACATAGGAATAAGACTGTTACGGTTTGAGCTGTCCATTTTACCATTTGATATAAAACCGGTTGCGGTTTCGTTAGGCCCCTTATTGGTAAACCAGCCGCCTACTTTAAATATAGACTCATCAAACCAGGGGCGCATAATACTCACCTTGGCTATTTTAGCTGATATTTCCACTTTCTCTCCTTCCATTGAACGGTGACTCTCAGCCCTCTCGCCTGAAGCGCTTGCACTTACTTTCCACAAACCCGAGTTAAACGAGGTGTCAAGGCCGAACTTATGCTCAGTAGAATCGGAATGCTCTTTAAGATTTTCACTGTTGATGGTAAAATCGGTATAATTAACCAGCATTTCATCGGTTTCCCAGTTCTCGGGCATAGCGTATGATAAGAGCCAGTCCCCCATACCTAAAGAAGAAGCATTCATGCGCTCTTTAGCAACATTCTCCTGGCTCAGTTCAAGCGCTCTTCGTACACCATCGTTTATAGAGGTTTTCAGGATTGCCAGTGCCTGCTCCACATATTTGCCATTGCCAGCCGTCAGCTTGTTAAATGCCTTTTTGATATTGTTCCCAAGCATTGGCTCCTTTGCCTGCCAGTCGCGCTGGGCTTTTTTCCTGTCGCCCTCAGGGTCGCTCATTTCATCAAGAAATGAGTTATACGCTGCCCTGTAAAGCGAAATCTGAGTCACGTAATCATCCATATTGTCATTGTAGGCCACTAAATCAGGCCCATCCGTCCGTCCCTTGGTAACCTTTTTGGTAAGTGGGTTAACCTCCTCTACTTCAGGGTGCAGAAAATCATACGCTGTATTGTACATTTCCAGCTGTTCGGCAGAGGGAAAAGTAACAGCATTAGCTCCATCGACAATATTTTTGTAAACTGTTGATAAGGAAGCGCCTATACTGCTCCATTCGATAGAAAGTGGAGACACCACATCAACCATACGGGAAAATGTTTCAGCAGCGGCCAGGTCGCCAGCAGGATTGGAGGGAGACTTTGCATCATGGAATGAACTGGGAGACAGCGCACCGAATTTTGCAAAGTGAACGAAGGTTTCATCAGCGGTAAAAGGGTTTTTACCACCGGAAGGCTGGTAGGTGATCAGGTCAAAAAGCCTGTCATACATAGCCTGAAGCAATTTTTTCTCTTGTTCTGGAGTCATAATTAGATTTGTTAAGGTTGATAAAATTAGATAGCATACAATAAATAGCAGGTTGATAGACTATTTACTGGATGTAAAGAAACAGAAAAGACAATTACTAAGATAGGGTGTTTTAACGGTAATTATGTGTATCTTTTTTAGGTCATAATCCCAAAAAATACATTTTTTTACAACCCTGGAAAAAAGATATAAGTAAATAAGACTCATTGGTTACAGGCAGTACAAGCTGCTGAATATCAATAACCGTCAAATCATATATTTTTCAAACGGTCTTAGCCTTCCGAACCAAAAAGTACAATAACTATTTAAAAAAATAATATTGTTATCCTGGAATACAGGGTAGTTAGGATATGCCCGCCATACTTGTTTAAGTTTTCTGCGCAAACTTCGGATCATACTTAAACCCACCCAGCATATACAGCGTAATGATGCGGGAATAACGAAATATAACCGTTGAAAACAGCACTACCGGACCCACTATAGCCCACACATATACATTTATGTCGGGATCGTTGAATATAATGCTTACCAGTATACCCATCACGATGGAAAAACCCACATTAATACCGTAGCTGATATACATAGCGCTCCAGAAAAAGCCGACCTCTTTTTCAAACTTCAGCCCACATACCGGGCAGCGCTCATTGGTGCTGATAAATTCCTTAAGCTGGTAAAACGAATGGGTAAATACCTTGCCACTGCGGCAACGCGGACACTTACTTTTTAAAAAAGCCATAGCAGCATTAGGCTCATGCTTTGAACACATAACTGAAAATTATTTTGCAGCGGCCTTGCGGCGGTAGCTACGGTACCAGAAAAACGCTACTCCCCCTACCAGCAAATACGGCATAGCCAATAGATACAAAATACCATCGTTAAGGCCTAAACCCGCCGATCCGCCCGATTTTTGGCTGCTCTCCACGGCTGTTTTGCACATGGGGCACTGGGCAGCGGCCTCATTTGCAACGGCAAACAAGAAAACTACCATAATAAGGACTATGATTTTGCGCAGGTTTTTCATGGCATTAAGAGTAGTACGGAGCGATGAGCAAATATACAACAACTCCCGTTACCGAAACGTATAACCACAAAGGAAATGTCCAGCGGGCGAGCTTGCGGTGACGGGGGAAATTGCCTGAGAGAGCGCGGTAAATAGTGAACAGCACTAAGGGAACTATAATGGTAGAAAGCAGTATGTGTGTAAGCAACACAAAGTAATACACATACCGCAGGCTGCCTACCGCTGCTTTTTCTGCATCGGTTGCTATGCCGTCATGGTTAATATCACCAAACTTGGTAGAATCAGGAGAAATAAGGTGGTAAGTAACGTACGATATAAGAAACAGGCCCGACAGGAAAAATGCCGTAAGCATCAAACTGCGGTGGGTGGTAATTTTCTTTTTCCTGATGGCCATGTAGCCGGCTATCAACAATACCGATACGGTGGAGTTGATCATAGCATTGAAACGCGGCAGGAAGCTCACATCCAGGCTGGTTTTAATACCGGGAATATACAGCAGCACTAGTACAACCAGGGGGATAGCAATGGAAATACCCAGAATGGTGCGGAAGTACAGCTTATCGTTGGCTACAAAAGCGGTCATTTCGCCTCCTTGTACTCTGCTTTCAGCAGTTTAATATGCTCTTTCAGCTGAAGAATTTCATTGGTTTGCAGGCCGTCATACGCCCCGCGAATACGGTCTTCCTTATCCACCAGTATAATGTGCTGCGAGTGAGCAATCTGGTCAGCACTGGTACCATCGGCTTTGGGCAACAAGTATTGATTTTGAATGCGGGCCATCTCTCCATAAGGTCCGGTAAGAAAATACCAGTGCTTGTAGGGCACATCCATGCTGCGGGCATATTCTTTCAGCACTTCAGCACTGTCGTGCTGGGGGTCTACCGTGTGCGAAATAAAAATAACGTCCCGGCTTTTAATGTAATCTTTAAAAACTATAGAAAGGTGGCCATTCATTTTAGGGCAAACACTCTGGCAGCGGGCAAAAAAGAAGTTTACCACCCGAATTTTGCCTTTGGCGCTGTCCTGGGTAAACACGTTGCCTTCCTGGTCAGTAAGAGTAAAATTGCCCACAGTATGGTAAACCGTATCTTTTGAGCTCTCGGGCACATAACGTTCACCATATATGGGCAGGGTGCCGGTAGCTTTAAAAGTTCCCGATTTCAGTAATACAATAAAAGCTACCGGTATTAATAAAAGTAGTGTTAAATAAACTCGTTTTCCGGAGAGAATACTCATTT
>DASPJH010000360.1:0-3708 GCA_035628715.1 Bacteroidia bacterium | reverse complement strand
AATGACCTATGCCGACCGCACCTGGTGGACGGGAGATAGTTACAGGGTGCTCGGCTTTCAGCCGGCGGGCAGTACGCCGCCACAGTCGTTTTGGGTAAAGCCGGGAGAGTGGGTCAGGTACATTACTGGCAAAGTACCCGGCCCATTGGCTAACCAGTTTGAAGCGAGCGGCTTACCATTAGGGCAGTTTATGAAATTTTCAGGATATATTGAGGTTTTTAACTGCGGAAACCATAAATTTCTGCTTTTATTGCGCTGATGCAGCGTTTTTGATGTTAGTTTTGTCATCTTCTTACTTACTCAATGAAACCAGTTTACTTTATACTTTTCACACTTCTTTTTATGGTGGGAACGCCGGGCTGCAAAAAAGAACTTGGCAGTTGCCCCGACGCCCTGGAATACTTTAATATCAATGGCGTAGACGCCACTGTTTACAGCACTTTTGGAAGTAACGGATTTGATCAGCAGTTGTATACCAACGATTCGGCAGACATTAAAAATTATTATATCAACTGTAATTATAAAGTTGCTTATTATTCTGACAACAGTTTATCGTTTCCTTCGCTGTTTATGAACAGCGCCTATGCGCTTTCCTGCCCTGAGAACGGATACAACGGCTCTGAGGAAGGCCTTGAAAGCGTAACCGTATTAACCAAAAACGATTTCAGCTCTTCATTCCCTGCGGGAGATACCATTAACTCTATAGTTATGGCCACTGACGGGTTTAATAACTATATGCCGCTTAATCAATACGTTTCCAATAACGGCCAGGTTATCCGGTACACCTCAGTAAATATTAAATTGTCTGAAAAACCAGATAACCTTTCAGTGCCGCACGGCTTTACCATTATATTCAAGCTTAAAAACGGCGAAACGTACACTGTCCATACTCCCGAAGTATATTTTTATTAAGTGTTTACAAAAAGGCTTACATTCGTATTAAGCCTTATGAACCATCGATTATCGCCTTCCAATATAACCTTAATTCTTGCTAACCTGGTGCCTTTAATCGGCGTGCTTTTCCTTGGCTGGGACGGTAAGGGTATTTTTGTTATTTATATCCTCGAAACAATAATTATTGGCGTTTTAAATGTGTTAAAAATGCTCGTTGTGGCTATCCTGAATGATCCTCGCAACGAGCCTCCCCTATCACCAAAGGATACAGTTAAAGGCTGGGGAATAATACCTTTTTTTATTTTCCATTATTTTTTCTTCGTTTTTGTTCAGTCGGTACTGTATTTCGCATTCTCATCTATATGGCAGGACAACGGCCCCGCACCAATTGACTTACCCGCCAACTTTGGTCCTTATATAACCGGCGAAACACGGCTTGCACTCATAAGCTTAACCATTGCAAACATTATGTACGTAATTGAGAATTTTATACTATCCGGTGAGTACAAACAGTCAACACTCGGCGGACTGATGTTCCAGCCCTATAAACGGATATTTTTACAGCAATTCGTAGTTATTTTTGGCGGGTTTATTTTTATGCTTTCCGGCAGCGTAGTTGTAGTAGCCGTGCTGTTTATACTGCTTAAAATTGTTGCCGATTATATATCTGCCAATTATAATTCCAGTCCTAAAATACAAGAGTGGGTAAAGAAAAACACCATTGAAAAGGAAGGCGAGCAGCTTGACCCTAAAGATAAAGAAATAATTGAGCGGATATTAAAGGGGAGGTAACCGTACGCCTCTGGCCAATGTTGTTGTTTAATCAATAAAAAAAGCAGGCCATAGGGCCTGCTTTTTTTATTTTGATACGTATTATTAATACAGCTTATCCGTATTCCTGTTTCCCGGGGCGGTGGTATACCAATTGGTATAGTTGGCGCCACCGCTTAGCGCCCAATCATCAAAAAAGTTATAGGCAGCAGTAACGGATGTTCTTTCTGTAGGATAGGTAAAGTCTTCAGGTATCAGTATAGCCCAGGGCATACCGTTGGCATTTTTGTAGTAGGTATTAGTGCCGGGGTTAGTACGGTCGTTGCTGGTGCCAAATAATGCAGTATTGGCAAGGCTGGTAGGTTTATAGTTGCCCATATGCACCTCATACCCCCGGCGTTTATTTGTAAATATAAAGGGGTTAAACTTATCAATTGTAAGCTTGGCTTCCTCTACCGGGTTAGTAAAGGTTACAGAAAGGTAAACCGAATCAGAGGTGCCCTGGCCGTTTGCTTTTATGGTATTAAACATAGAGCCTGCGGCACGTTGCAGAGTAGGCTCAGGGCTATCATAGCAAATAATTACTGCTTTGCTCTGCCCTGCTTCTGTATTATTTGCATTCCGGGTTATAAGGTTGCGCACCAGCACCTGGCCGGTTACACTGTTTATGTCACCTGGCGCCAGTTCATCCAGCTGAAAACCAAAACCGTTGTCAAAAGAACCGCCTACCGATTTCACTTTCATTTTCACTTTATATTCCACCACTTTATTATCAGCATTCAGTACCTGCTGTATGTTAAAGGCCAGGGTTAAGTCATTAAATTCATAATCTCCCTGCGATGGCCATAAATCTTCAAAGGCAAGCGTGGCAGTGCTGGCCGCATTGGGATAATAGCTGTTAAAGGCCCTTGTAGCATCGTTTGGATATTCGTCCTGGGCATCGGCTGCACCATCGCCGTCAGCATCAGCAGCTGGCGCGTTCCCAAATCCTTCCGGGTTACAGGTGCTAACAGGTATCGTGCCGCTGCAGCCAAAAACAGCTGTGCTGGTACTGCCCCCGGTGTTTGATTCTATCCCATTGGCGTCGCAGTAGGTTACATTAGCCAGGGTACCCCCGGAAAACGTACTGTTGTTAGTAACTTTTACAATTGCGCTGCTTGAGCCATAAACTATACCATAGCCCATATTAAAGTTTTTGGTGCTGAACATCGACCCGGCATGCATTACAGCAGCATTCGGCCAATCAGTGTTTGCGGTGTTATTGTCAAAGGTTCCTGCCACCTTAACATAGGAGTAATTGTGAAATTCACCCTCCTGGTAAAAATTGCCGGCAACCTCAATACGGCAATTATTTGTGAAATATCCCAGCGTGCCGCTGTAAATATTACCGGATACCTTCAGATAACCATAGTTGCGTGCCATGTTAAAGCCCGGTACGGTAAAGTTTCCATTAACAACCAGGGTACCGTAATTATCTACCTGGTTACTTGATGTAACACTATTTACATAGCATTTTCCGTGGTTATAAAACAGCTCACTGTTAAGTGAGCCCGGATTATCTATCCACAGGCTGTCGCTCCAGTTAGTTAAACTTGAAGTCAGAGTGTTTATTTTCAATATAGCCCCTTCCAGGACAATGAGTGTTCCGTTGCCTGAAACAGACGTAAACGTACCGCTGGCACAAACGCGCGCTGTGGAACCGGTTGGTACTAAAAGTGTAATTCCGCTACCTATGGTACCTGTGATGCATACATTTTTACCAGTTGGCACCACGATATTGCTTACCGGGTTATGGTAAACCACATCGCACCCACTACTGCAATCCATTCCCGAGCTTTTGCGGATGATGTACGTGGCGGGCTGCTGGCCGTTGGTAAATAAGGCCGTGGCAAACTGGCTGGCTTTTACCTTTTCAAACTGATGGCCGCCATCCGGGTTTATCTTCTCTATATAAATATCCTCCTGCCAGGCGGGCACACGCAACGTAGTGCTATACTCTGCCTGGGCATTGGTAAGGCCAGTGCTTATCAGCTTGCCGGTGGA
>DASPJH010000359.1:0-4073 GCA_035628715.1 Bacteroidia bacterium | reverse complement strand
CGAAATACATTTTTTCAAAGGCCCCCAAAGCTTCATCATCACAAAACGGGGTTTGGTGGCCCAGGTGGTTCAGGTTAAACAGGTGGTTGGGCTCATGGCTAACAATGCGGTATACCAGGTCCTGGTCGTGAATGGATACCGCTTTATCAAACACGGTTATCTCGGTAAATTTGCTTAATCCGTCAAAACCGCTGTACTGCCCCAGGCCTGCAAGCTGGTGGTTGCCCAGTATAACAGAAATTACCCCCTGCGACGCCAGCTCATTTACCACGGTTGAGACGGCGCTCAGGGTATCTTCCGGCGACTCGCCCGGAATGATATTTCCCAAATCGGTTACTGAAAGCTCAGGAAACTTATAGTATAGCTGGTATAACTCGTTGCGGATGGGTGCAAATGCCTCTTCAGCACCGGGTTGCTCAGCACCGCCCAACCGGTGGTCGTATACGCCGAAAATAGCTATAGTGAACTTTGATATATCCGGGAAACTGCGCCCGTGCAGTACCGCTGCCGATGAAAACCGGCGTTTTTCTTCAGAAACAGTGGTATGTACAGGATAAAAAAACTTATCAATCATAATTAATGCGCCAAGTAACCTATTTTTAAGTTACGCAGAAACCCCGTGTTTTCAACCCGGTGTTACGAATGTTACGCGTGTTACGGTGTTACGGCCAGAAAAGTGGACACATTTTTACTTCATCTTTTTCCATATAGCTTAATTGGAAACCGAGCTTTTTGTGCAATGTTTATTTTTATTCAGATGATCAGAGCGTATTAAAATAAATAATTAAAGCCCAATGTAGCATTAATATTATTTACAGGTACCACAAGTGGTTGATTTTGATTTGTAGTGTTATTTGGCTTCCCGTCGTAGTACGAGATGTTCTTTTCAGAAGGGCTGAGTTCCTGAAGTTTACTTTGACCATCAACAGAATACTCTATTGTTTCTCGTGAAGTAATACGGGTGCTTAGTAATTGTAAATTCAGGTCAAAAGCGAGCCTTATTCTTTTTGATAGTGAGTAACAAAGGCCGGCACTTCCTATAAAACCTATACTTAGTGTCGAAGAATATCTATATTTATATTGCAGGTAAGAAGCAGGGGTTGGAATAGGTGAGAACCCATAAGTTATTGTGGTACTTTCACCAGAAATGTAACTTTTGCCGATAATGACTCCAGACTTTATAACACCTACCCACTTTGAGCATATTGGATAATTTAGTCCATATTGCATTGAAGAATAAATTGTATGAGAAAAGAGTTTTTTAGACGTGATATAGTATGGAGAATTATCAACTGATGATTGAAATATTTGAGTCGTAAATGTCATTGGATTGCTTTTGCTATAGCTAACATTAAACTCAATAAATGAAGCAGTGTCTATTTGGTATCCGATTAATCCACTTAGTCGGAATCCGTTTCCAATGGACGCTTTCCTGTCTTTTTCGTATGCCTTTGTACTCGGTGCTATTGCAGAGCCTTTAACATCTTCATCAACTACATTTTTTAAAACTCCTGTTCCATACCCTATATTTATTCCTGTAAACCATTTATACTTTACTGTATCTTGACCGAACACAGTTAATGGGACAAGAAAACAAACTATTACTGTCACTGATTTCATAACCGTTGTTAATTAAAAGTACACTGAACCCCTATATTTATTCCCCAATGTCCCATTGGCATTATCACAGAACGACCATATTTTTCGCGTTCTTCTTTTGTGTTAAGTGTTCTTTCCTCCGTTGTTGCCGGTGTTGAATTACCCCCGGTTGTGAAAAATCCCTTTTTGGGTGTAAAACTTATGCCTGTTGCAGTTAGGTCTGCGTCAATGTGCCAGGCGTTTTTAATTTGGTATCCAATGCCGACGCCCCCCAAAACACCAACAGCTAATTGGCGGGGATAATATTGATTATAAAAATAGTTACCTGATGAACTCGTCCAGCCTTCCATTTCAATAGAAGTTTCGGTTAGATTTACAGGTACTCCTAAAAGGATATAAGGGGTAAAATATTTCTCATGTAAGGCTTTTATCCGGATAACAGGTGTAATAGCAAAGGAGTTACCATTAAATGATTGGTTGCTTGCGGAACCAATATCCTGATAGGATACTTTTAAATTATGCATTGTTTGGTAGCTAATTACAATACCGGGTTCAATGCCATTTTTAAGGGTGTATCCAATACCAATCTTTCCTATATATCCACTGCTATAACTCCCTATAGCTGTGGCATTAGGCCCTATTGGATTTACGCGAAACATATTACTTTCAACCAAGGGGTTTAACTTAGATGGGGCCAGTGGGAATTGATAACCCACAGAGGCGAAAACCTCAAAACCAGTTTGCCCCTTTAATATGGCGCAAGCCAGTAAGCAAAAAAAGCAACTTAAAATAAATTTCATATCTAAAGATAATAATTGTAATTCTATTTCTTTATGCCAGTATTAATTTCAGGGCTTAACAATTTAAGCCCTGCTGCTCTCTGTTTAAATCACCCTCACCCCCTCCTGCAATGAAACATCAGGCCTTGCCCGTTTTGCTGGGTAAAAAACAGGTATTCGGGACCGCCGTCTTTAATTTTAAATGTTTTTTTAAGATCTTCGGTTGTCAGCCTGAAATTCCGCTTTGCCACGTTGGCGGCTTTTATATTTTGTTCTTTCAGGTAAGCATTGATTTTACTTTTAGAGAACGGCACCACCGAAATTATTTTAAACATCCGCCCCTGGAAACCCACAGCAGCATTGCCGGTATAGTAAGCTGAATTTTTATCAATACCATTTAATTGTAAATTATTGGCCAGCGCATGGTGGAGGCCTGCTTTGATAATAGCGGCGTTGGGCTCAAAAAAATACGGCCCGTGGGAAGATGAAATTTCAATATCCTGCTCCGGGGTAGCCGAAAATTCCTGCCATTGGCCGTTTTCATAATTTGCAGCTTTATAATTGGGGGTACCGCTATAACCTGACTGTGAAGTAAGCAGTATTTCCTTCACTTCACCTTTCACGGCAATTACCCGCACCTCGTTAACTCCCGGAAGTTCTGTTACAGCAGCCTTTATATCCAGCATTGGAGATGCTTTTACAATAATTTTGTGTGTTATTTTACACAGTTGCGGGTACAACCCGATGATATCCGGCTGAGAATCGGTTAGCGTAATTTTGCGGGCGCCTTTTTCATCCCGGCGGTCAGGGTCGGTATAAACACAGTCAAAAGTTTCTTTGTTAGCGCTAATAAATTTTTCAGCGGTAGTAGTAATCCTTTTTACGTTATTAACTTTCAGTTTTGAAGAATTAAAAGCAACAATTTCGTTCAAACCCTCGTCATTATCAATGGAAACGATGGAAGAAAACGCGGTTGAAAACGCCCATTCATCCACCCCAAGGCCGCCGGCAAGCACCAGCAGTTTTCCGCCACTTATAAAGGTTGACTTGTAACTGGCAACAACCTGCGAGGTAGCCTGCTCAAAACTGCGGGGAGTGAGGGCGCAATAGTTCTCAGTCCACAGAGGAAGTTTTTCGGCAGCTTTTTTGTATAACTGGATAATAAGCGCCAGGGCCGAAGCGTCGCACGGAAGTTTGTTACGGTAGTGTAACGCAATATCGGCAGGCGGCACGTTAACTAGTTCTTTTATAAAAGATTTACAGGCCTCACTATCTAGCAATTCGATAATTTTTTTATAGTTTTGCATAGTTTTTGAAGCCAATTACTTTAGATTATTGTTTAAACACGGAATATATGAAAAAAATTCTTTTGATACTGGCGGTACTTGCAGGCATAGGGCTTAGCTCATGCCACAGGGACCAATGCCCGTCGTACAAAATTACAGTACAGGGCCGATAATTTAAGGGGTTAAGAAACGAGCGTTTACCGCCCCTGCTATCCGATTGCATTAAACGCTACTCTGCTGGCCGTTTATACTCCTTCCGTGTTTGCACCTTATCTTCCTGCCTTTTAATAATCAATTCTGCAATTTTTATGGCGTGTAAAGAATACGGCATCGTGGCAATCACTTCCTTTACCTTTTTTTCCGAAACATCAATACGGTACAGCAGGCTCCACAGCTTGTCAAGGTTGTG
>DASPJH010000358.1:0-5284 GCA_035628715.1 Bacteroidia bacterium | reverse complement strand
CTTTGATAAGCAGGCGAAGGTCTTTCAGGTCGGTTCCTTCCCATGCTGCAAACGGGTCAAGCAGCTGCAAACGCTGGCTGGCTGGGTCTACAATTACCTTCACGCCGCTGCCGTCTTCAGCAGGCGCCTGGTAGCCCGGGTCTTCAGCATAAAAACCTTTGGCAGGCAGCATAATGCCTTTAGGCTCATCCAGCTTCACCTGCTCACCCGAATCATTGGTAAGCGTATCGGTAAGCGGGTTAAAGGTAAGGTCGCCTGCAATGGCAAACGCCGTTACTATCTCGGGTGAGGCCACAAAAGCGTGGGTATTGGCATTACCGTCGTTACGCTTGGCAAAGTTGCGGTTGAACGAGGTAATAATGGAGTTTTTACGATTAGGGTCGTCCATGTGGCGAGCCCACTGGCCTATACACGGACCGCAGGCATTGGCCAGCACTACGCCGCCCATTTGCTCGAAAGTTCCCAGGTAACCATCGCGCTCCACAGTAGAGCGAACCAGTTCGCTTCCGGGGGTTACGGTAAACTCCGCTTTGGCCTTTAGTTTCTTATCTATTGCCTGCTGGGCTATTGAAGCCGCGCGGGTAATATCCTCGTAAGATGAGTTGGTGCAGCTACCTATCAAACCTACCTCCAGTTCAGCAGGCCATCCGTGCTCTTTTACAGCAGCAGCGAATTTTGAGATAGGCCATGCCAAATCCGGGGTGAAAGGCCCATTTACGTGGGGCTCCAGCTCATCCAGGTTAATTTCAATAATCTGGTCAAAGTACATTTCAGGGTTGGCATATACTTCAGGGTCGCCGGTCAGGTAGGCAGCAACGCCGTCGGCCAGTTCAGCCACTTCGGCACGGCCCGTTCCGCGCAGGTAATCGCTCATCGAGCGGTCATACCCAAACACCGAGGTGGTTGCGCCAATCTCGGCACCCATGTTACAAATAGTGCCTTTACCGGTACATGAAATGCTGTTGGCGCCTTCGCCAAAGTACTCCACTATAGCGCCGGTACCACCTTTAACGGTAAGTATGCCGGCCACTTTTAATATCACGTCTTTACCGCTGGTCCAGCCGTTCATTTTGCCGGTCAGCTTCACGCCAATCAGTTTGGGGAATTTCAGCTCCCAGGGCAGTCCGGCCATCACGTCGCAGGCATCAGCACCACCCACGCCTATGGCTATCATACCCAAACCACCGCCGTTTACCGTGTGGCTATCGGTACCAATCATCATACCGCCGGGAAACACATAGTTTTCCAGCAATACCTGGTGGATAATACCGGCTCCGGCCTTCCAGAAACCGATACCGTATTTATTGGACACCGACGAAAGAAAGTCGTATACCTCTTTGTTGGCATCCAGTGCTATTTTCAAATCGGCATCCGCGCCGGTTTTAGCTTGTATCAGGTGGTCACAGTGTACCGTGCTGGGTACCGCCACCTTATCACGGCCGGCCTGCATAAACTGCAGCAGGGCCATTTGTGCGGTGGCATCCTGCATGGCTACACGGTCTGGGGCAAAATCAACGTACGATTTACCGCGCTCAAATGTCTCAGTAGCCACGCCGTCCCATAAGTGGCTGTATAATATTTTTTCGGTAAGCGTAAGCGGGCGGCCTATCACTTTACGGGCAGCCTCCACTTTTTCGCCAAGGTGCGCGTATGTCTTCTTTATCAGGTCAAGATCGAATACCATAGTTGTACTAACAGATTTTTTTCAAAGGAGTTGCAAAAATACAATATGTATAGGATAAATGCCTGTTTGAACACACTTTAAATTGATTCTAAAGAAGGTCTTTTTTCCTATCCGATCAGAATTTGTTAAATTCTGATTCGGATAGTTTGGTAAAATACTGTTACGGCCACCAACTGACCTTGCTCGCTAGAAAGTAATAGGAAAAAAGTTGTTTTGTACCCATTAAAATAACAAAAGTCACTTGTTGGGCAGCTTACGTTTATTTCAGCACAATCTTCCTTGCATCCACCAGGCTGTTACCGGCATCGTAAAGGCTAATGGTATAAACGCCTTTACCCAGCCAGGTGGACAGGTTAATACTGAATTGCTGCTGGTTAATCAGTGAGTTAAACACTTCGGTACCTGTTGATGAGGTAATTTTTACCCTGTACCCGTTCATCCCGGTAAAATCACCGTTGTCAATTGTAATAAAATCATTGCTAGGATTAGGGTACACCTTAATGGTGTTAATAAAAGGCGGGTTGCCGGTTCCGGTAATCACAGCATCAATTACCAGGGTATCGGTAACGGTTATATGTGTGGTATCATATACCACCACATGCACCGTGTCATTTACCTTGGTAGTATCATAAAACATAAACTCGTTGTACAGCTGTTTCACCTCGTTGTCAGTAATCACACGGTTATATATCCTTACATCATCAATGGCTCCTTTAAAGGTGTTGTAGTTGGCATCAAAAATATCGTACCAGTCGCCAATAAGAAAAGTCGCCGAAGAGTTTTGTATGGTTGTAGTGGCAGCAGTTTTCTGACCAAGCAGTGCGCCGTTAACATACAGTTTGAAGTTGCCTGACGAAAATATGCCGGTAAGCATGGTCCACTCACCGTTGGCAAATGTGATAGGAAAAGCCATATCGCTGAAACCAGTACCGTCCGTCACTTCAATATGTACGCTGTCGGTGAGGTAAAAATGCCAGCTTGATACAGATAGTTCAGTGCTTGATTTCCATTTAGCCAGTATCGGGCGCACGTCGGTCATCTGACCGCTGCCCAGGCTTTCAGCCTTAATCCAAACGCTGAAAGAAATGGTGTTGGTGTTTTCAAAAACAGCAACATCGCCAACAATCACCTTGCTGTCAGTGCCGTTAAAATACAGCGCCGTATTGGGAATACCGTAGCGGTTGGCAACATTCGTGGTGTTTTGCACGGTGCCGTTGTTATTGTTGGACGTCATGTCGTCCCCATCGCCGTTGAGCATATAATTGCCTATAAGGCCGTTAAGGGGGATTTGCGCTGAAACAGCGGCGGCAAACAGTACGAAAGCCAGTAATATTCTAAATTTCATTGGTTATAATTTATGGCTGCAAAATAAAGTAAGAATAACTTATTACAATTAAGATTGTTACGTTGTACACTTTTTACTACTGCTGCACGGGTTTTCAAAGTATATCACACCCTTGCCACCCCTCTCTCAATGCAATGAGAGAGGGCGACATTGAGAACACTCCACTTACCTGCCCTCGGGGTGAGTTAAAACCCATACGTTGTTACTACAGCGCCAACGGTTTCACCACCATGCCTTTTGCTTTTCGCCTTTCCCTATTAGTAAAAACAGCCAAGGATTAAAGCAACGTTGTTACTACAGTCCCAACGCTTCCACCACTCCACCACCTTTGCCCACCCCTCTCCCGATGCAATGAGAGAGGGCGACGTTGAGAACACTCCCTTTCCTGCCTCCTGGGTGAGTTAAAGCACATTTGTTACTACTCCCCCAAAGGTTTGAACAACTACCAACCGCCTGCAATTTTGCATGGTCCAATAAAATCTTAGTTCAGGCAACTGCTGTTACGTGTGTTACGATACCGTCCGGCCGGTTCATCCGGGCGGGCAGAAAAGTGGCCAGTTTCTTTAAAAAAACCTTTCTTAGGCAGTAATTGGAAAATTAGCGCTTTGTACCCATGATTTGCCAAATTTTTGTAAGTTTCCCAAACCTGACGAAATTTGACCCTGTGAACACCCCCAAATCCCTCACCCGCTTCTGGTATTTTTACCTGTTTATCTACTTCGGGTTTGTGCTGTTTAACCTGGACAGGATACCGGTGGCGTGGCTGGATGAAACCTTTGGGCTTGACCCGGCAATTAACCTGGTGCGCAACGGTGAATATGTTTCCAAAATATGGGCGCATCCCGGAACGGAAACTAAGTTTCTGGCTTATCTGCCGTTTATACAGCTATACAACGCTGCCTTTTTGAGCTTTTTACCGGCGGAGATATACTTTGTGCGCCTGCCGTATGTGCTTGCTTTTGTGGTGGCGCTGGTATTTTTATGGAAAATATACCGCAACCACCTGCAATTAGGATTGCTGGCCTCCATTGTGATTACAGCAGTATTTATGAACGATAAGGGTATTTACGAATCCCTGCGCAGCTTCCGCAGCGAGGTGCTGGAACTGATGCTGCTGGCCCCGGCTATTTATTTTTTCCTGCAAAATAAAAAACCGGTACTGATGGCTTTTTTATTAAGCATGGTGTTTCTCACACACCCCTCACTATGGGTATTGGTGGGCATTTTAATGCTGTATGTATTTTTTAAATCGGATATTAAAACAAAATTAATTTCCAGTATAGTCTTTTTTCTGCCCATACTGGGTTTCCTGGTATATGCCGGGTTTGATTTTGCGGCATTAAAATCACAATTGATAGACCACGGCGGCGAGCACATGGCGGGTGGCAACCTGTTTATTGACCATTTCTGGAACCGCTACTGGCCCTATTACAAACTGCAACCCTGGGTACCTTTTCTTAATTTATTTATTACCGGTTATTGCATTTATATTTTATTTAAGGAGAAAAGCATTAAAAACCATCCGCTGGAAGTGGCCTTTTTGCTTACCTCGCTGTACTGGCTGTTTATACTGGCGCCTATGTACCGGTACAATACACCCAATATTTTACTGATGTTTATCCTGTTGCCCAAACCCTTGTTATTGCTGAAGGAAAAATATTATGATACCGTTACCGGCAAATATAAATTGCGCTTAATAACCTGGGGCTTGGTGGCCATATTGCCGCTGGCTATTTTGGTAGAATTACCGTTTTTAAGCCGCAATGCTTTAGCAGTTATCCAGCGGGAAGAGCGCAATCCATACAAGGCTTTGGCCTGGCTGGATGCACATTTCGGAAATAATAAAAAAATATTACTGGTAGAAAATTCTATTGCCCATTATTACAAAATACAGCACGAAAATGTGGATTTCGCCCTCGTTTATTCAGTGTATAAATATAACTTTAATGAATACGACGAAGTGTACCAGGTAACCGTAGGGGATAGCATTCCGCCCGGCGCTGCCTTAATTGACACTTATCTGCCTCAAAAAGGCACATTGGGAGGCAAAGATATTGGCGCCAGCGCAGTAACGTATTACGGCTTGAAGCTTATAAAAATTAACACCCCTGAGCAGATGAAGCAGCTACAGCGGGGGTATGAGCAGTATGCTAATCCCTCATCCCGAAATTGACGCAAATTTCTTCCCACGCCAGTAAGTCCCTTCTCCTGAAGGAGAAGGGCGACGTTCAAGGATGGCAAGAGCCCTGATAAAA
>DASPJH010000357.1:0-6565 GCA_035628715.1 Bacteroidia bacterium | reverse complement strand
CACCACAGCCATGGGCACCCTTTCCAGCATGTGCGATGATTTAAGCTGCATCAGTAAACCGGCGGTGTTGGGGCCATTGACAGAGCCATAACAAAGCAGCAGGTCGAACTTTTCAGATGGCTTCAGCCATTCAAAAAAGGTAAAGCCGTTTTTAAAGATGACTATCTCGTACCTGTCCCTGAACCGTGATACCAGGTCTTCGGCATAGCCTGTCTCCGGGTGAATAAGGGCAATTCGCGGAAGGGTAGTTCTCTCCTGGTTAGTCATTCTTGATCCTGCGGAAAATATTTTCTATACGGGCTTCCAGCTCTTCAGGGTTAAAGGGTTTCACCATATAGTCGTCGGCCCCTGCCTTCAGGCATTTGATTTTATCGGCAGTACTTTCATTGCCCGAAAGCATCACCAGGGGTATGTCCCTGAAAAAGCCGCTCGACCGTATCTGCTGAATAAACTCCAGTCCGCTCAGCTCGGGCATGTTCATGTCGGCTATTATAACATCTGGTATATTGCCTTGCTGCATCCATTCAAGGGCTTCTTTGGCATTGATCTTTTGCACCACTTCGTATTTTTTTCCAAATACAAAGTTGATAATCATAAGAATTGACTTCTCGTCATCAACAGCCAGCAGGGTTTTAGCCATATATATGGTTTATCATCGCGAAAGTAAGTAATTAGGGGTTAAAATACAGTTTCCACAATCATTATTTGAGCGTTTTTCAGCAATTCGAAAAAAATTACAGCCCGGCCAACATCACTTTTCCTTTACTTTTGTTGAATTCATCATGTTCCTGGAAATTCACCCTAAAAACCCGCAGGAGCGCCTTATCAGCAAGGCAGCTGAGATAGTTATGGCCGGTGGCGTAATAATTTTTCCTACCGATACCATCTATGCCCTGGGCTGTGATGCATTTAACAATAAAGCCATAGAAAAGGTATGCCGCATACTGGGCAAAAAGCCTGAAAAAGCTAACCTCTCGCTTATCTGCAGGGATTTGAGCAACCTTTCAGCGTTTACAACCCCTATCAGTACATCGGTTTTTAAGCTGATGAAGAAATCGCTGCCGGGGCCGTTTACATTTATCCTGGACGCTAACAGCAATGTGCCTAAAATATTTAAGACCAATAAAAAGACGGTGGGTATCAGGGTGCCCGACAATGCCATTTGCCAGGCTATTCTTGAAAAACTGGAGCATCCGATGGTTTCTTCTTCCATTCACAGCGAAGATGATATACTGGATTACATTACCGACCCCGAGGAAATTTACGAACGGTATGAAAAGCTTACCGACGCAGTAATTAACGGCGGCCCGGGAGGCAACAAACCATCAACCGTAGTAGACTGCACCAGCGGCGAACCGGAAGTGATACGCGAAGGGCTGGGCATGCTGGACTGGTAGGATTATACCAGGGGCACCAGTAACCGGCTGTCCTGCATAAAGCTGCCCGGCGTAATGCCCGTATATTCCCGGAAATCCTTTATAAAGTGCGCCTGGTCATAATAACCGCATTGCTGGGCAATGGCTGAAAAGTTCCCATTTCCTCCTGTTTCCAGCAGCTTCAGCACATGATTAAAGCGGTTGATTTTAAGGTATTCTTTGGGTGAGATACCAATAATATCCCTGAAACGGCGTGTAAACTGCCGCTCGCTCAGGTTAGCATGCCCGGCAAAATAGCTTACCCCGGCCTCGCAGTTAGCATTCATGTGCTCCGTCAAACCGGCAATATCAAAGTGACCCGGTAACTTGTAGTGCAAATGTGCCAGCAGGAAGCTTTGAATAAGGTTTATGGCCGTGTGGATTTCTGCAAGCTTTACCCGTTCTTCCAGGTCAATCCCTTCCCTGCACCATATTTGCCGGGTAGTTAATTCGGCACCTGTAATTTCATACGCCGGAATATTTGTGAAGGCCGCCAAACCGTATGGCCGGAACCGTATACCTATGACCGATATTTTTTTGGAAGGCTGGAGAAACAGCGCACGGGTGAGCTGCCCAACCAGTATGGCGGACGATTGTTCAACGGCTACCTCTCCCACCAGTTTTGAAAACGGCTGGCCGGCGTGGAAAATAAGCTCCATGCAACCATCAGGAAACACCCGCTCAACAGACGGATTTTCCTGTTCCCCCTCCAGCATCCATATAAACTTTATATAGGGTTGCAAGGCGGGTATAGGTTGTATTTCCCGGTAATTCACAGAAGCAAGATAACGGGTTTACCTGAATTGAAGAAACAAGACCGGTAGGGTATGCGGGCAATGCTGAATTATTCAACGCTTTATTTATAAATCTATTGAATAACCGTTATTCGAAATTATGGCTGCAATGGCTGGATTTTAATCCAGCTCATAATATCATATAACAGCCACTTGAAAGCAGTTTCGAACAACGGTCTACCTTATCAGCAGTACCGTTCCGCGGTAAAAGTACCTTTTGTTTTTAAGGTCCATCAGGCTCATAGAATACATGTATATATCTCCCGGCAACGCCTCACCCTTGTATGTGCCATCCCAGCCTTTACCGGCATCGTTGGTTATAAAAATAAGCTCTCCCCAGCGATTGTAAATAAGCATTTCAAATTCCCGTGTATAGAATGTACCTCCCGGGCTAAACACAGGGTTCAGCCCGTCATTATTTCCGGGAGTAAATGCACCAGGTATCCAAACATCCGTTTCAGGTATAATAATTAATTTACGGTTAAATGAAGATGTACAGCCCCATTGGTTTTCTACGGTAAGATTTACTATAAATCGTCCGGT
Source organism: Bacteroidia bacterium (assembly GCA_035628715.1). Lineage (GTDB taxonomy): Bacteria > Bacteroidota > Bacteroidia > UBA8524 > UBA8524 > SB11. The sequence goes on along the minus strand of DASPJH010000357.1, from coordinate 3,813 downwards.
ATCAATATATGTTTTTTGTGGATGCTGGTCATTGCCTGTAGTGCCGTCGCCAAAGTTCCAATTGTAATTTACCGCCCCGGCAGAGGTATTTGTAAACTTATAAGTCGTAAGTTTACCAACGTTCTCAGGCACTCCTTCGATAAAACCTGCTGACGGATTGGGATGAACAAGCTGTGAAAAGAACTTTGAAAGGGTATCAGTGCACCCGTCGGCGGTTGTTGCTTCCAGGTGTACCAGGTAGTTACCCGGCACTTTGTATCCATACTTTGGCGCCTCAATATTTGAAATGCCACCATCTCCAAAACTCCACTCCCATCGTGTAATTTTATTATCCGGGTCAGCGGTGGTATTGGTAAATTCCACGTCATTTCCGAGGCACACATCCCCGGCATCAAAAACAAGTGCGGGACTAAAATACACCGTCAGCTGTCTGCTTACAGTATCTCTGCATCCCTTATCCGTTTCCATGATGCACTGTACAGAATAATTGCCCGCACCGGTAAACTTTTTAGCCGCTGGCTCAGTTGTATATTCTTCTGTACCATCGCTAAAACTCCAGTGATAATTACTGATGGACCCGCTGCCATTTACAACAGAGCCATTAGTTACTTCAAATAGGTGGTCTTTAAAACATTGGGCGGTATCATTAATAGTTATATCCACGTTTACCTGGGGAAATACGGTAATATTTTGACTGGCTGAATCGAGGCACCCGCTGTCGGTTGCAGCAACCAGCTGTATGGTATAGATATCCTGCAGCGCATACGATTCTGAATAATCCCTTGAAGTGGCTTTACTGTTCCCGTTCAGTTTCCAGGTATATGCAGCATTACCTGAAGCCAGGGTTGTAATATTGGTAAATTCAAACCGATTGCCTTTCAGGCATTGTTTATCATTGTTGATTGAAAACCCTGCGATGGGCCGGGGGTTAACCCTTAACGGAATGATAACGCTGTCTTTACAGCCGTTGGTTGCCCCGGTAACTAATTTTACAGGATATATGCCGTGGTTGGCAAAGGTATAGGATGCGTTACCAGTAGTAGTAAGGTATTGCCCATTCTCAAATTCCCAGTAATTAAATGCTATAGGAACAGTATGCCGGATAGTTTTATCGGTAAAGCTTACAGAAACATCCTCACACGTGGTTCCTGCTGAAAAACCGGCAGCAGGCTTTGGCTTTACCGTTATTGATTTCTCTGTACTGTCTTTACACAAGGAATCAGAAACGGCCACCAGTTTAATAGTAAAAGTTCCGGTATCGGCATATAGCCTGGCAGGCATGGAAGAGCTGTCCTTATGACCATCGCCGTAATCCCACTGGTATTTAAGCAACCCTTTTGTTATGGAAGACGTATTATTAATAACTGCTGAATCTTTGAAACATACATCAATGGCTGAAAAATCTGCTTTTGGAGAAGGAAGTATTGTAATAGGGGATATAAAGGTATCATTACAGCCATTAGTGTCAGAAACCACCAGTCTTACTGTATATTTACCCGTATCGGCATAGATATTGGCAGGCTTTGTGCCCGATGCTGTATTTCCATCACCAAAATCCCATTTATACCCGGTTATTTTTCCCGGCGAATCAATGGCGGTAGTATGCACCGGCTCAAATTTATTGGTATTTTTGCACTGGTTGCTGTTTACAGGCGTAAAGGATGTATATACCGACGGATAAACAGTTACTTCAGCAAAAGCGGTATCTGTACATTTATTGGTAGCGGTTATAACAATCCATGCTTTAAATGTCCCTGTCTTGTTAAATTTACGCCTGGTACGTTTAGTATTCTGATTTATATAATTGGTATCTGTATATCGCCATACGGATGACTTATACGCCAAACCCGCCGGATATTTAGTGCTGTCATCAAAGGTAAAGCTGTTGGTTGTAAAGCAATTGTTTTGCTCAGCAACATAAATCGCTGCTTTTGGTTTGGGCAGAGTGGAGATTGTTTTTGTCAGCGTATCGGTAAATAATTTTTTATTTTTTACCGTTACTACATTTTTAATTACATAAGTACCGTGCGCCGTATACGTCTTGGTAAGGTTAACACCTGAATCAATGGTTCCGTCGCCAAAATCCCATTTACTTGTAATTACCGAATCGGTGTCTCCAACATTAGTAAAATTAAAGGTAAGAACATCACACGCCGGCGTTGATATTTTTAAATCAATAACTGGCTTATAAAAATAACTTTGATTGAAACTAGGCAAACCCCACGCGGATGAATTAGGGGAAAGCGCAAAGCCATTTTGCACAAAATTACAGGCTGTTCCCGGCTCGTCGGGTAAATTAATTACGCCCAGGTAGGGATTGGCGCTATATAGGGCCATGTATATTTTTCCATCGGGCGCAAGTTGCAGTGCGCCTGGTACCAGTACGGCGATAGTTGCTATTACTTTTTTGGAAGCGATTATAGCAGATATGTTGCCCGCCCGCATATCAAACTGAACCAAATCTTGGGGAGATGAAAAAGCCCGTGTCAGATACAGATATTTACCAGTCGGCGAGAACTCGACACCATAGTAACTGTTTTGTGAAACGATGGTGCGGGGATTGGAAATAATACCTGTGGATGCATCAAAATCAAACAGCTCTACAACACCAAAATAGTCAGCGCTTACCAGTTTATCGCCATCGGGCGAGAATTTTAAATACCCAGGGGAAAATGTGTGGTTGCTGCCTGTTGAACTTATTACCGGTGTAAGGTTAACTCCCGCCGCTGTTACAAGGTACGCATAATAGGAGTTGTTGTATTTTTGGTGCGTAACCACCCAAGTATCTGCTCCGTTGCTGTGTTTTATTGCATTAAGCTTTTCTGTACCGTCTGGCATCAACGCAATATTTTTTGATACCACCTCCCCAAACCCGCTGTTGCGTGTGGTGTCAATCACTGAAAAATAAAGGCCCTGGCTGGGTAGTCCCGAAGTTGAAAATATATAATATATATGTTCATTGGATGGATTGGGAACAATAATACCTGATTGTGTTGAAGAAGAATTGCCCAACAGGCCCGTACCCCCTACCATAACAGAGTGGCTTTTATCAAAGACAGTAATACCGTCTGTATAAAACATCAAGTTGCCGTGGGGATTACATATAACCGCACACCCTTCTGTAGTATTAATTGATCCGGTAATTGCTTTGGGAGGCGTGTGGTTAAAGTCAATCCCGGCGTTAAGCCCAAAATACCAGATATTACCTTCTTTTTGCTGGCAATAAGAATAACTGCTGCTAATTATAAAAAATATAATTAAGCCTACTATTCTACCGGGTTTTTTCACAACAACAGTTTTATCCTAATTTTATCAAAGCTAACCATTGTTGAGGTAAAAAAAGCCTTTTTTACACGAAACGGATTTTAGCGTAACCAGTATATAAGGAGGCATTCTTTTATGGCAAGGTCAATGCTTATTCGCCAACTGCCCGCATGCTGCATCAATATCTTTTCCCCGGCTGCGGCGTATGTTTACAATGAGACCTTTAGATTCCAGGAAGGTTTTGAATTTCTCAATTTTATCGCCGTCAGCATTTAAGAATTCAGCATTGCTTATGGGATTATATTCAATCAGGTTAATTTTACACGGAGCTTTCTTGCTAAATTCCCATAGCTCACGGGCATCCTGTATTTCATCATTAAAGTGGTTAAAAACAATATACTCAAAAGTTATACGGCTGCCCGTTTTCTCGTACCAGTACTTTAATGAGTCGCCCAATACCTCCAGGGTATTGGTTTCATTAATGGGCATTATTTCGCTGCGTTTTTTATCGTTGGCAGCATGCAGAGAAAGAGCAAGATTGTGGCGGGC
>DASPJH010000356.1:0-2116 GCA_035628715.1 Bacteroidia bacterium | reverse complement strand
CCACCCACATATTTCCTGATACAGTTACCTGTACCAGTACCGAATAGGTATACTCCGCATCCAAAGCGGCAGCGCCCAGCATAATGAACAGATATCGTAACAGGTAAAACAGGGCAAGCGCCATAAAAACCAACATAAACGACACAAACATATTGTTATGCACCAGCACCCAGCCGGGCTTAACTGCCCAATACCACAAAAACACACTGTACACAAGCATGCACATAAGGGTAGCGGAGAGGTTGTACATATTCACCGGCGATTCGTATTCACGTAACGCTTCATCACAATAGCGAGGACTAAAAAATGCTTTGAATACAATACCGAACTGACGTACGTTTAAAAATTTCATAAGCGCCACCAAGCCAATGGCAAGCAGGGCAGCTACATACAGCCACAAAGGCACTTGCCCGGCCAGCGGTCTGCTAGGCAGCGGGGCGGTTTTGTCGATTCGGATGAGCGAAGTATCGCTAAAATCAGGCATGGGAAGTAGCCGCCTTATATAGCTGTCGTTGGTTATCGAATCAAAGAACAGCTTGCTTTTAAGGGCGAAGTAGGTAGAATCGGTTTTCCAGCGTTCGGGATATTTTAGTTTAATAGCGTCCAGAGCGCTGTCAGAAAGATCGTGAATCTGGTAATACGGCTCATAATTAGCGGGCAATAGCGTGCTATCCTGCGCATTTATTATAAAAGGCAGCATCAGCACCAATACGCTTATTAATTGTTTTACCAAGTGTGTTGCAACATTAACAAAAATTGGCAATACAGGTTTACTTAAATTTGCCAAAAAATGCAGGGCCTTTACATTCATATACCTTTTTGCCGGAAAGCCTGTCATTACTGCGATTTTCATTTTTCAACTTCCTTGAAGCTAAAAGACCAGCTGCTGGCCGCCCTCAAAAATGAAATACTACTGCGCAAAAACTACCTGCCCACACCTGCTCTTGATACAATTTATTTTGGCGGTGGAACACCATCCCTGCTTTCTTTTGGCGAGCTAAAAGACATTTTGGATACAGTAGCTTCAGTTTTCGAAGTGCAAAATGGTGCGGAAATAACGCTGGAAGCCAACCCGGATGATATATCAGCTGAAAAAGTTACAGAATTGAAACGAGCGGGGGTGAACCGCCTGAGCATAGGGATACAAAGTTTTTTTGAAGAAGACCTTGCCTGGATGAACCGGGCACACAACGCCGGGCAGGCTGCCCGCTGCATTGATATTGCGCTGCAAAGCGGGATTGATAACATTACTGCCGATTTGATATATGGTTTCCCCCTGCTGACGGATGAAAAGTGGGAGAAAAACATACAAACCATGCTGGAGAGCGGCATAAACCATCTTTCAGCTTACAGTCTCACCGTGGAGCCCCGTACGGCCCTGGCCGCCAGAATTAAGAAAGGAGCCGACCGGCCGGTAGAAAACGAACATGCCGCCCGCCAGTTTGTGATGCTGATGGATGTTATGGAACAGGCAAGATGGGAACACTACGAGATTTCTAACTTTTGTAAGCCAGGCAATTATGCACGGCACAATACCAACTATTGGAAAAACCAGCCCTATATAGGTATAGGACCTTCAGCACATTCATACAACGGCAAGGCCCGGCAATGGAGCGTAGCCAATAACGCAGGCTACATAGCAGCCCTTGAAAAAAATACCGTACCGTATGAGATTGAAGAGCTTACTTCCGGAAACACTTTTAACGAGTACATTCTTACCGGACTGCGTACCAAATGGGGAATTAATACAGATTTTATAAATGAAAAGTGGGGAGCTGATTTTTTAAACTCCATACAGGATGATTTGAGAACTTTTACCCGGCAGGGCCTGATAACAACAGAGGGCACCACTATAACGCTTACCCGGAACGGCAAACTGGTAGCCGACTATATTTCATCGGAACTGATGGCGGTGTAATACTTAAAAATGATACTGTTTCGTTTACATGTTACAAACTTCCAAACTATGAACAAGCTTATTTTTTTCGCTGTATGCGTTACAGCGGGTTTTTTAGCCGCCTGGCTATTTTACTACAACTCTACAGGTATTAACCTCTTTATTTTTGAACTCCCCCTACTGGCTTATATGCTGTACTTCCACCGGAAAAATTTTAGT
>DASPJH010000355.1:0-2657 GCA_035628715.1 Bacteroidia bacterium | reverse complement strand
ACCGTGCACTGCCAATGGGGCCGGTGATAAACCATATATAACCAATAATAAGATACAGGTAAAGCTTTGGCCAAAAGGGAACCGTTTTATCAAATAAAGAAACAAAGCACAACACCATTACCAACCCGCTTAGCAGCATTTGTACGGCCATAACTATTACCAGCCACAGCGGCTGTGTTTTTAAAAACTGTTTCAGCTCTGCCATATCTCCTTTGCTTACGTAGTGCAGCAGGCCCAGCCCGTCGCCCTGTGGCACGGCAAAAAAGTTTACATAGTCGTACCGGCCCGGGTCAATCATAAAGGTTATCATCCCTTTGATATGAAACTTTGTATACCGGGGAATATCGCTCAGGATAATCCTTGTACACGTGTCTTTAATGTATTCGCAACGGGCTTTATAATCGGGGAGGGTAGCCAGTTTTGTGTCAATTACATTAATTACGCTGTCACCGTATTCACTGCCGTACTTCTCAAACAGGAAATACTTGGTGTTATAGTCTTTTAAATTTACATGCGAGATAGAAGAGTAATGCCGGTAGCCCATGGTTTCGTAATTCTTTTCACTCCACAATACAATAATCAAGGGAAGAATAAGTACTGGCAATGGCAAAAAGTACTGGCGGTATTTTATTCCTAAAATAACTAATACCACCGCATTTAGTATCCAGAAATACAGCATCACCGGCTTGGTGAGCAACGCCAGCGAAAGACAAAGCACGTTTAAATATATCCACCCGGGCTGCTGGTTGCGGGTATACCTCACAAAAAAGTAAAATGCTGCTACCAGTAAAAATTGCAGCAATGTTTCGCTCATTACCATATTGGCATACAGCAGCTGGTTAGGGAAAATAAGCCATAGTCCTGCACTCCACCCTGCGGCATGCGGTATTTTAAAATCGGTTTTCAGCAGCCGGTAAATCAGCCAGGCGGTTAAAATGCTTAGTATATTCTGGATAAATAATATCCCGAACAAGGAACCTGTAATCGTTGTTATCACCAATACCAGCAGGGCATATAAAGGCGGACGTTTGCTGAAATAATCGGTTTTTACGGGTTTTGAAAAATCAGTAGCATAAAAACTGCCTTCGGTTTTAATATTCTCTGCCTGCCAAATATAATCTTCGCTGTCTGGTAAAATAATATTTTCAAAACCGGCCGCCATTACAAAAAACACGGCATGCAGCACGGTTATAAAAGCCAGGTATTTCAGTTCTTCCCTCAAGCCTTAAAATTGGTTTTGATAACTCCTGTAAACTCATCGTATATCCCGGGGCAGCAGGCAATTATCTGCTTGCCGAATAAATAATTATTGCCCCCTTTAAAATCCACCACTTTACCGCCTGCCTGCTGCACTATAAAGGCCCCCCCCGCACAGTCCCAGGCATTAAGCCCGTATTCAAAAAAACCTTCAAAGCGGCCGGCTGCCGTGTATACCAGGTCAATAGCCGCGCTGCCCATACGGCGCAATCCGCGGGTGGTTTTCATAAAATGGCGGAGGCTTTCTATATACCCGTCTATTGCTGAATATTCATAGTAGGGGAAACCCGTGGCAAGCAGCGAATCTTTGAGCGTTGTGGCTGCTGAAACCTGTATTTTTTTACCATTAAGCCAGGCAGGCGACCCTTTCCAGGCATAAAAACACTCGTCTTTACTTACTTCATAAACAATTCCCAGCACTGTTTCTTCGCCTTCCAGCAATCCCACACTTACAGAAAAAACCGGAATGCTGTGCATAAAATTGGTAGTGCCATCCAGCGGGTCAATTACCCATTTGAACTTAAAATCACTATTGGTTTTTATGGTTTCTTCTTCAGTAATAAATCCGCATTCCTCCAATAGATGGTCAAGACCTTCTACCAGCATCTTCTCGGCGGTTACATCTACATAGCTTACCAGTTGGTTAAGGCTTTTCTCGCTTATTTCGCTTCTGTCAAACCCTTCAGCCTCTTTCCTGATAAAGCTGGCGGCATCCTTTACTACTTCCATAGCTTCCCGGCACAATTTTCCATAATCCATGCAGCGAAGTTAGGCTACTGTGGCAAAAACAAAAAGCCCGGACAGAGATCCTTACCCCACCTGCACGCACCGCATGCTTACGCTGCCATTTTGGAAGCCTTCATAGATATGTTTAACAGTTTCGAAGCTGTCACGTTGGGCCAACGCATATAAAAGGGGCAGGTAGTGGTCGTTAGTAGGGACTGCTAAAGTGGAAGACTTTAGCTTGGTGTAATCAACCAGGGCTGAGTGGTTATTGTTGTGAATATGGGTTTTCACCTCGGTGTCAAATTCCTGCGCCCAGTCATAAATAGCTGCATTCTCGTCCCATGAAAAATTGCCCAGATTGTGCACAATGTTTCCGCTGGTGAGTATCATTACCCCTTTACTGCGTAGGGCGGAAAGGTATTTGGCTAAATCATAATGGTACTGTGGACTTTGGTAATAATCAATGCTCATCTGGAACACCGGCACATCCGCATTGGGGTAAATGTGTTTCAGCACCGTCCATGCGCCGTGGTCCAGTCCCATAGTTGCATGCTCCTGCACCGTGGCTTTTTCCTTCAGCAGGGTTTTTACCTCAGTGGCATATTCTGGTGAGCCGGTGGCGGGATACTTGACTTCATACATTTCTTTAGGGAACCCGCCAAAATCATAAATGG